>DASZMW010000121.1:0-6330 GCA_035551735.1 Humibacter sp.
TGCTCGAAGTGCACGTCGTCGTTGTCGAGGATGGAAGCGATCATCGCTGTCTCCCTGGTCTGGTCTCGCCGATGAAGCTGTACAGGAGGAACATCGTCAGACTAACCGCGGCGGGCCTGGTTGCACAGGGGCGCACAGGGATGCGCGTCGTCATCTCCTGCTTTCGGCGACCGCTGCCCTGCGGATCGCGGCGCCGACGCGCTCGTCGGCACGCAGCTTCGCCGCGGCCTTCTCGCTCGCCTTATCGCCCCGTGGGTGCAGCATCACGTGGCGCTCGGCCGCGAGTCCGAGTGACAGTTCATGACCGCGCTGCAGCTCGGAACCGAGCTCAGCGCCGACCACGAGTGCGAGGTTGGTCAGCCAGACCCACAGCAGCGCGACGAGCAGTCCGCCGACCGCGCCGTAGACGCGGTTGTAGCTGCCGAAGTTCGACACATAGAAGCCGAACGCGATCGAACCGACCACCATCACCGCGACGGCGAAGGCTGCTCCCAGGGCGGCATAGCGGATGCGCTGGTGTCGCAGGTTCGGGGTTCCGAAGTAGAGCACCGCAACCGCCACCACGACCGCGACTCCCACCAACGGCCACTTCACGATCTCCCACGTCGTGAACGCGGCGTCGCCGACGCCCAGCGCGTCGCCCACGCTGCGCACCAGGGGGCCGCTGAGCGCGAGCGAAAGCACGACCAGCACGGCGAGCACGAGCACGACGACCGTGATGACCAACTGCCACGATCGCAGCACGACCGCCGAACGTCCCTCGCGCACGCCATAGATGCGGTTCACCGCACGTCCGAACGCGCCGACGTAGCCGGATGCCGACCACACGGCGCCCACGATACCGATGACCAAGCCGATGCCCGCAGCCGATGAGGACGTCAGCTGCGCGATCAGTCCGGCTATTACCGGCTGCACCTGAGCAGGAGCCACCGCGTCGACGACGTCCACCAGCGTCTTCGAGCCCTCGCGTCCCGCGCCGAGGAGGCCCAGCAGCGAGACGAGGGCCAGGAGAGCCGGCAGAGCCGACAACACGGAGAAGTAGGTGAGACCGGCGGCGAGGTCGGAGCATCCGTCTCTGCCGTACTCGCGAATCGTGCGGCCCAGCACGTACCCCACCGGCATCCGGCCGTATCGAGTGGATGTCGCGGCCTTCGCCTCGCGCTCCACCAGAGCGGCATCGGCAGGCGTTGCAGGCTCCTCCTGCGGCCGCTGCCGCTTCTTCATCAGCTTGTCGGTGCGGCGCGTTGCACGCTTGGCGTTTTTCGTCGCGAGCTTGACGGCATCCATGGGGCAACGCTACGCGCGCCGTTCGCGACTTCCTCGGATTCGCGACCCTTGCCGTGGAGGTCACCGAGAAGGCGCGGCAGACGGCAGCGGTGACGGCGAAGCGCTCGCAATGAGCGGGGCGTGGGGTGAGGCGAACGCGATACGGGAATGATGAGCGGAACAAGCGTGTTCCGTTGTATGCATTTGCATACACAGCGAAAGGGGCCTCGAGTGGCCGTGCAGTTCGGTTTGGACACCTTCGGAGACGTTCCCCTGAAAGACGACGGCGAGCAGGGGCCCGCCGCCGAGACCATCCGCAATGTCATCGAGGAGGCCGTGCTGGCCGACGAACTCGGCATCGACGCGTTCGGCATCGGCGAGCACCACCGCGCCGACTTCGCCGTGAGCGCGCCGGACGTCGTGCTCGCCGCCATCGCCGGCCGCACGAAGACCATCACTCTCGGTACTGCCGTCACGGTGCTGAGCTCGGAAGAACCGGTTCGCGTCTACGAGCGGTTCGCCACGCTCGACGCCGTCTCGAACGGCAGAGCCGAGATCACCCTCGGCCGTGGATCGTTCACCGAGTCGTTCCCGCTGTTCGGCTACGACCTCACGCAGTACGAGACGCTCTTCGAAGAGAAGCTCGACCTGTTCAGCAAGCTCCGCGAAGAGGATGCCGTGACCTGGAGCGGCAGCGTTCGCCCGCCTCTCACCGACCAGCAGGTATATCCGAAGACGGAGTCCGGGCGGCTGAAGGCGTGGGTCGGAGTCGGCGGCAGCCCCGAGAGCGTCGTGCGATCGGTGCGGTACGGCGTCCCGATGGCGCTCGCGATCATCGGCGGTAACGCCGGCAGGTTCGCGCCGTACGTCGACCTCTACAAGCGAGCTCAAGAGCAGATGGAACGCGAGCCGATGCCGCTCGCCATGCACTCCCCCGGATTCGTCGCCGACACCGACGAGCTTGCGACCGAGCGGCTCTACCCGTATCAGAAGGCGACCATGGACCGGATCGGCGCCGAGCGCGGCTGGGGTCCGCAGAGCAAGGAACAGTACCTGAGCGAAGTGCGACACGGATCGCTGTACGTCGGTTCGCCCGAGACGGTGGCGCACCGCATCGCCGACGCCATCAAGGTGCTCGGCGTCGACCGCTTCGACCTCAAGTACGCGAACGGCCCCATGCCGCACGACCTGCTGATGCACTCGATCGAGCTGTACGCGACGAAGGTCATCCCGATGGTGAAAGACCTGCTGTCGTAAACCTCACGTTCGTGTCGGCCGCGGCGTCTACGTTGTGATGATGCTCCTGCCCTTCGAGACGGTGGTGCGCACCCACGGCAGAACCGTGCTGAGGGTGTGTCTGTCGGTCGCGGGTGCCGACGACGCCGACGACGCGTGGTCCGAGACGTTCCTGTCAGCGATGGATGCTTATCCGAAGCTCCCGAACGATGCGAACGTCGAAGCGTGGCTGGTCACGATCGCCCGCCGCAAGGCGATCGACGTGGTACGTGCCCGCGGGCGCAAACCGATCACTGTCGAAAGACTGCCGGAGGAGCCGAGCACGCTCGGCATCCCCGGCGCCCTCGACGACGAGCGGGCGGCGGCCGAGACGGTGGCGCGCGCAGTGTCGGCGCTGCCAGGCAGGCAGCGGCAGGCGGTGACCTACCACTACCTCGGCGGGCTGCCGTACCAGGAGGTCGCAGACATCATCGGCGGAACGACCGACGCGGCGAGGCGGGCGGCTGCCGACGGCATCCGCGCGCTGCGCCGCACGATGGGAGCACGACCATGACCGATGACACCGCACTGCACCTCGACGAGCTGCACGCCAGGCTGGAACAGAGGGCGCAGGATGCCGGTCTGCTCGACGTCGCCTACCGCACCGTCGACTCCCCCGTCGGCGAACTGCTGTTGGCGACCACGGAGCGTGGCATCGTGCGCATCGCGTTTCAGCGCGAGGGTTTCGACGAGGTGCTGCAGACTCTCTCGGCCAAGGTGAGCCCTCGGGTGCTGCGTTCGCCCGCCCTGTTGGATGACGCAGCGACGGAGCTCGACGAATACTTCGAGGGGAAGCGGCGCGGATTCGACCTGCCGCTGGACTTCTCGCTCTCGCACGGGTTCCGGCGCGCTGTGCAGGGCATCCTGCCCACGATCGCGTACGGGAGCACGGCGAGCTACGCCCAAGTCGCAGCGGCGGCCGGCAGCCCGCGCGCGATGCGGGCTGTGGGTTCGGCGTGCGCGACCAATCCGCTGCCGCTCGTCGTGCCGTGTCACCGCGTGCTGCGCACGGATGGGTCGCTCGGTGGATACGCCGGGGGGCTCGAGGCCAAGAGCACGTTGCTGCACCTGGAGGCGGCGGCGTGACCCTGCTACAGGGGCGTCTGGAACGCGACGTCGTGTTGCGGTCGCTGGTCAACCATTCGGTGCCCGGCGTCGAACGGGTGGACGTCGGGCGCGGAACAGTGACCCGGCTCCTGCGCACCACCATGGGGACGAGGCCGGTGACCGTCCTGGTGCGGGACGACGGAGTCGAGGTCGCGGGCGAGGCCGACCGGGCGCTCCTCGAGATCGTGCGCGAGTGGTTCGACCTCGACACGGACGTGGATGCGGTTGCGGCGGCATTCGCCGGAGATCCGATACTCGGGCCGCTGGTCGAGGCGCGTCCCGCTGTGCGGATCATCGGGCACCCCGACCCGTTCGAGGCCGCCGTGCAGACAGTGCTCGGACAGCAGGTATCGCTCGCGGCCTGCCGCACGTTCACCGGAAGGCTCGCCGCCGCCTACGGCACACCGGGAACGGACGGGCTGATCGGCTTCCCCGACCCGCAGGCCGTTGCCGCCGCCGAGCACGAACAACTGCGGGCAGCCGTCGGCATCACGAACGCGCGGGCTCGCACCGTGCTGGCGCTGGCATCGGCCTTCGCCGGTGGGCTCGAGTTGGGCCGAGAACACGATCCCGACCGATCGAGAGCCGAGTTGCTGTCGTTGTCCGGCATCGGACCGTGGACCGTGGACTATCTGGCGCTGAGGGTGGTGCGCGACACAGACGCGTTCCCGGTGGGCGACCTGGTTCTGCGGCGCGCGCTTGGAGGGGTGACGCCGGCGGAGGCGACCGCTATGGGCGAGCGCTGGCGGCCATGGCGGGCGTACGCCACGATGCATCTCTGGACGGCTGATGCCGCCCTGCAGGCTGCATCCGCGTCGTGAGCGCTGCGTGGGAAGAGGGTGGGCGCGGGAAGCGAAACGCGGCATGATCGGGCTATGACCGCATCCATTCCCGCACCGATGCTCGCCCGCGCCGTCGCTGCCGTGCCGGAGCCGGACAGCATCGCCGGCGGCCTGTCGTACGAACCGAAATGGGACGGATTCCGCGGCATCGTCTCCGTCGACGCCGACGGCGTCGAGATCGGAAGCCGCGGCTCGAAGCCACTGACCAGGTACTTCCCCGAGCTCGTGGCCGCGTTCACGGAGCAGCTTCCCCATTGCATGGTCGACGGCGAGATCGTGGTGCGCACCGGCGAGCCGGGGTCCGAGCGGCTGGACTGGGAGGCGCTGTCGCAGCGCATCCATCCAGCGGCCAGCCGGGTGCGCCTGCTCTCCGAGACGACCCCGGCGATGTTCGTGGCCTTCGACCTGCTGGCTCTCGGCGACGACGACCTTACTGGTGAGCCGTTCGCCGAGCGCAGGCGAGCGCTGGAGGAGCTGGCTGCGGCGTGGCATCCGCCGCTCCGGCTGTGCCAGACCACAACGGATGTCGACCTCGCCCGCCGCTGGCTCGTCGAGTTCGAGGGCGCCGGCCTCGACGGCGTCGTCGCGAAGCCGCTTGCCGCTGAATACACACCCAACAAACGCACGATGCTCAAGGTGAAGCACCATCGGACCGCCGATGTCGTGCTGCTCGGCTATCGCGTGCACGCCAGCGGATCGGGCGTCGGCTCGTTGCTGCTCGGTCTCTACGACGACGATGGCGTGCTGCGCAACGTCGGCGGGGCATCCGCTTTCAGCAATGTGCGGCGACAGGAGCTCGTCGACGAACTCGCCCCGCTCGTGGAGCGCGACGAAACGGGCGAGATCGTCACGGGTGCGACGGATCGCAGCAGGTTCTCCGCCAGCAAAGACGTGTCGTTCGTGAAGCTTCGACCCGAGCGAGTGCTCGAGGTGCGCTACGACCAGCTCGAGGGCATGCGTTTCAGGCACACCGTGCAGTTCGAACGGTGGCGCGAGGATCGGGAACCTCGTTCGTGCACGTTCGACCAACTCGATCGTCCTGTGGCGTACGACCTGTCGGACGTGTTGAGGTAGGGGCCCTTCGACTCGCTTCACTCGCTCAGGGAGCTGCGACTCGCTTCACTCGCTCAGGGAGCTGGTGAGTGGGACGGGGACGTCAGGCGTTGGGGTTCTTCGCCCTGCTGGGTTGCACGCGCGGCGGCTCGCCCGGCATCTTGGGATAGTCCGGCGGGAAGGGCAGCTCGCCGAGTCCGTCGTCGAGGTCTCGCTGCCACCATTCGAGGAGCGTGTCGATCGTCACCTGGCGCTCGCCGAAGTCGGACCACGGATCTCCGACGTCGGCCAGACGATCGGGAACCGTTAGCACCGTGAAGTCCTGCGGCTTCACCGAACCCAGCTCATCCCAGGTGACGGGACACGACACCGACGCGTGCGCCAGTGCACGTGGGCTGTAGGCGCCGGCGATCGTGCGGTCACGGTTGGCCTGATTGAAGTCGACGAAAACTTTCTCGCCGCGCTCTTCCTTCCACCACGCCGTCGTGACCTTCTCAGGCATGCGTCGCTCAAGTTCGCGGGCGGCAGCGATCACCGCGTGCCGAACGTCGAGGAACTCGCGCTCCGGCCTGATCGGCGCGAAAACGTGCAAGCCACGATTGCCTGAGGTCTTCACATAGGCCTCGAGGCCCGCCTCGGTCAGCACCCGCCGCAGCTCGATCGCTGCTGGGATCGCATCGGAGAAGTCGGTGCCCGGCTGCGGGTCGAGGTCGATGCGCAGCTGGTCAGGGTTGTCGGAGTCCTCCGCCCTCGACGGCCAGGGGTGGAAGACCACCGTGCCCATCTG
>DASZMW010000122.1:0-10627 GCA_035551735.1 Humibacter sp.
GGTCGCTCAGCGTTCACGGCGCGAGTTGGGACATTCTGGGCTCGCACAACGCGGCGGCCACCGTTCGGCCGTCCAGCTCGTGCAGGTGCTGACCGGCGAGTCCCCTACCGAGGCTCGTCGGCAAGTGCGCATCGGAGAACTGCTGGGAGAATCGGATGCCGCCCGGCCCGCCGACGAATCGGTGAAGACAGAGGACGACGCGACAGAACTGCCCTGGCAGCACTCCGTGACCTCTGCCATAAACACGGGCGACATCACCCCGGAGCTCGGAGATCTCATCCTTCACACGCTCGATGACGTTTCCGAATCGTGTCCGCTCGCCGATCGGCGTGCTGCAGCGGCCGAGTTGATCGCCTACGTGAAGAGGAACGCGGATTTCGAAGGCGAGGCATCCGCAGTCACTGGCACGTTGCGTGAAGACCTGCAACGTCGGGCCAAGCAGGTGCGGGATCGCATCGACGCCGACGGTGTTGCCGACCGCTTCGAGCACAGATATCAGAAGCGTTCGTTGAAGACCTGGCGCGACCGCGACGGCATGCTGAATCTGCATGCCGTCGCCGATGACGAGGCCGGGGTGTTCCTCACCCAGATGTTCGATCTCGCGCTGAGTCCGCGACGTGGTGGCCCGCGCTTCACCTCGCGCGAGGACGCTACTTGGGCCAGCGCAATGGTCGACGATCCGCGCAGCAATGAGCAGCTGGCGTTCGACGCATTCATGCAGATCGTTCGCGACGGCACCGGTTGCGATGAGAGCACGGTATTTCGCGGCGAGCGCCCCGGAGTTCGCATCGTCACGGTCATCGACACTGGTGTCATGTCCAGCTCCGTGGGCACTCTCGAAGGATCACCGGATGCCGTACCTGCGCACCTGATCAGCGCAACGACCTGTGACTGCGGAATCGTCCCCATCACAGCGGACAGCACTGGCCGAACCCTGAACCTCGGCCGGACGCAGCGAAGTTTCTCCGCAGCCCAGCGGGTCGTTCTACGAGCTCGCGACGGCGGATGCCTTTGGCCAGGCTGCGAATGCCCGGCCTGGCAGGCCGAAGCGCACCATAACAACGAGTGGGAAGCCGACCACGGCAGAACAGACATCGCCGACGGTGTGTTGCTGTGTCGCTTTCACCACTTGAACCTCCACAACAACAACTGGCGCATTCGGCGCCGCGGCACGCAATACGAACTCGTCCCACCTCCACAACCAGGAGTCGTTCGCGCGCCGATACCGCTTCCGTCAAAGTCGACCACCTGGGAGCGCGTGCGTAGCTCGGCGTGAGCACATCAGCGTCGCTGCCGCCGTCAGTGCGCCGACGCGACCTTCGACCTTCGACCTTCGACCTTCGACCTTCGACCTGACCCTCAGGCCATCGCCGCGAGCCTGGCGTCCCGCTCGCGAGCCCGAGCCTCGAGAGCCGCAGCGGCCGCGAGTATCGAGGGCGAGACATCCGTCACCTCAGTCAACGCGGATGCCTGCGGCACTCCCGCACGCACCGCGAGCGGGAGTACCCCGGCCCACACCCCGTGGTCCTCGCCGTCGTCGGCACCTTCTCCGACACCCGCGAACCGCACCTTGACGCTCACCACGTCGAGCGGGAGTTGCAGCACCTGGGTCGCGGCGATCTCCTTGTCGGTCATCTCGCGCACTTCGGCGCGACGCCCAGGCATCAGGTGGTCCGCAATCTGCCAGAGGGCCGCGGCGCGCAGTTCGGTGGGAACGACGGTCGCCCGTCCGAACACCATCGCGCTGCGATAGTTCGCAGAGCTGTCGTTCGTCGAGCGCGCGTACACGAGACCGTCGAGGTGAGTGACCGTGACGGCAACCGGCATCCCCTTCCCGCCTGCCTGGATGAAGGCTCCGCCACCGGTCGACCCGTGCAGCAGCAGGCGCGGACCTTCGCCGAGATCGCCGACCGCGTAGAGATAGGGGAGCACGACCGGCAGGCCGTCGCGCACCATACCGACGTGCGCGATGTGGCCTTCGTCGAGGATCTCGGCCAGCTGCTCGGGGTCGTACGACTGACGCTCGCGCTTGCGCCGCACGGCCATGGAAGGGGTTCGGGATGCCTCGTCACGGGCTGCGACCGAGGCTTCGGGGATCACGCTCATGCCAACACGATATGGTGCAGCTGGACCACTCACTGGTCCAGATCGGAGGGTCCCGAGTGGACCAGTCTGGGAAAGTCGCAGCGGTCGCGAGTCGCATCCGCGAGATGGTGCATTCCGGCACACTGCGCGCCGGGGACGCACTGCCCTCGACGCGCTCCCTCGCCGTACAGCTCGGGGTCGCGCGAGGAACCGTGGTCACTGCGTACGAACAACTCGACGGCGAGGGGTACATCCGCACGCGCCAGGGCGCCGCGGCGCGGGTGGTGTCGGATGTGCCGGTCGGCGTCACTCTGCAAGTCCCGACGACGATCCCGCACGCCCCGGCCGATCGGCAGGTCATCGATCTGCGCCCCGGCATCCCCGCGGTCACAGCCTTCCCCACTCGCGATTGGCGCGCGGCCTGGCGCGCCGCCGCCGAACTTCCGCTCGCCAACGCGTTGAGCGACCCGTTCGGCGCGACCGCGCTGCGCGAGCAGATCGCCGCGCTCGGCCTCACGCGAGCGTTCGTGCCCGATCCTTCCCAGGTGATCGTGACGGCCGGCACCTCCGAGGCATTGTCACTGATCACGGATGCCCTCCGCGCGCTTCACCGACGCACCCCGCGCTTCGCGGTCGAGGACCCCGGCTACCGCTCCGGTCGCCGGGCGATCCTCGGCTCCGGAGGCGAACTGACCGGCATCCCGGTCACCGACGAAGGTCTCGATCTCGACCGCCTCGAAGCCGTCGCGCGCGAGCGCGGTTTCCCGGACGCCGTGATGGTGACGCCGACGCATCAGTATCCGCTTGGCTCCGTGATGCCGGTCTCCCAGCGTCGACGACTGCTGGAGTGGGCGGGTGCCAACCAGATCGTCGTCATCGAGGACGACTATGACTCCGAGTTCCGTCACCGCGGCGTGCCGATGCCGGCACTGGCATCCCTCGACGTGGAGGGCGTGGTGCTGCATCTCGGCGGCTTCTCGAAGATCCTCGACCCTCGGCTCAGGTGCGCCTACATGGTGCTGCCAGCCGCCGGGACGCCGGGCAACGGCGCAAAGCCCGGCAAGAGCAACCAGGGGCACAAGAGTGCCGAGTACAAAGGCGCCAAAGGTGCCGAGCGCATCGGCTCCCGGTTCGCGGATGCTCTCACGCAGGCTCGCGCCGCCCGTGGCCCTGTCGTGTCCGAGGTCGTGCAACAAGCGCTCGCTCACCTGATACGCACGGGCGCACTCCGCCGCCATCTCGGTCGAGTGCGGCGCGACTACGTGCACCGTCGCGATCGCATCGCCACCCGGGTCGCCGACGCGGCCATCCCCGGACTCGAGGTGCGTGCCCTCGCCGGCGGACTGCATGTCGTGCTGATGTGGCCACTGCAAGACGACGTCTCCGGGTCGAGGGTCGTATTGCCGGATGCCGCAAGCATGCGCGCGCGCCTAACCCGCGACGGCATCCTCGTCGAGGAGCTCGCGAACTACGCAGTCTCTCCCGGCACGGCCCTCAACGGCCTCGTGCTCGGGTACGGTGCTGCATCACTGACCCAGCTCGACCGCGCCCTCGACGTCATCCTGCGCAGTTGACGTTGCAGTCCGGCGGACGCCATGGGTCGAGTGCAGCCGACCGACAGCAGTCGAACCGCCGTGTATCGCGGCCGTATCGAAAACCACATACCCCATCGCAACACCCCGCTGTCTTGACTGGATCGCATGGCCAGCAGCAAGCAAACACGAACAGCGTCATGGAGCATCCGAACGTCGCCGCCACGGTCCGCCGTGCCCGAGTGGAACCACCACGACATCCCTGGCAGGACGCGGCCGCTCGCGCAACGCGTGGGGATCTCGCTGTACGGATGCGAGCCTGACGAGGCCGCCCTGTTCCGCGAGACTGCGCCTCGCTTGAGCATCGAGCTCCGCATCACCGACGCGGCGGCATCCGAGTCCACTGCCGCGTTCGCGACCGGCAACCGATGCATCAGCGTCGGCCACAAGACCCGCATCACGAATTTCGCCCTTCGAGCGCTCAGCGACGTGGGCGTCTCCTACATCTCGACCCGAAGCACCGGGTACAACCACATCGACGTGGACTTCGCGCGCAGCTTGGGCATCGCGGTCGAGGGCGTCGCGTACTCGCCCGACAGCGTCGCCGACTACACGCTGATGCTCATGCTGATGGCCGTGCGTAACGCGCGATCGATCGTCACCCGCGCAGAGTCTCACGACTTCAGACTGCAGCCGGTTCGAGGCAGGGAGCTTCGCGACCTGACCGTCGGAGTGATCGGAACGGGACGCATCGGCTCGGCGGTCATCGACAGACTGCAGGGTTTCGGATGCCGCGTGCTGGCCTTCGACCGGCGGCCCAAGGTCTCCGCGGACTACGGCGAGCTCCACGAGTTACTGCGGCAGAGCGACATCCTGACCCTCCACACGCCCCTAAACGGTGAGACGAAACACCTGCTGAACCGCACGCGGCTCGGGCTCCTGAAGCCCGGAGCGTTCGTCATCAACACCGGGCGCGGACCCCTTATCGACACCGAGGCTCTGGTCGCGGCATTGGAGAGCGGCAGGTTGGGCGGTGCCGCGCTGGATGTCGTGGAGGGCGAGGAAGGCATCTTCTACATCGACCACGGCATCGACCACGGCCACGACCCGATCGACAGCGAGCTGTTCCTGCGCCTTCAGCGACTGCCGAACGTGACGATCACCCCGCACACCGCGTACTACACGGATCACGCCCTGAGCGACATCGTGCAGAACACTCTCCTCAACTGCCTCGACTTCGAAGGAACCACGAATGCCTAAAGTGAAGGTCGCGATCGTCTTCGGCGGCGCATCCGAAGAGCACCCCGTCTCCGTCAAGTCCGCGCAGGAGGTTGGGCGCAACCTGAATCTCGCGAAGTACGAACCGTTCTACGTCGGGATCACGACGCACGGTGTGTGGAAGCTCTGCGAGCGCCCAGGTCCCGACTGGGAGAGCAGCGGATGCCGGCCGGTGACGCTCTCGCCCGATCGAGCCGTGCACGGTCTGCTGGTCGACGAGGGCGACCGCACCACGATCATCCGTCTCGACGTGGTGCTCCCGGTCCTCCACGGAAGGTTCGGCGAAGACGGCGCCATTCAGGGACTGCTGGAACTCGCCGGGATTGCCTACGTCGGTTGCGACATCCAAAGCTCCGCACTGTCCATGGACAAGTCGCTCACCTACCTCGTCGCGAGAAGCGCGGGCATCGCCACCCCGAACTTCTGGACCATCACAGCGGACGGCCACGTCGACGCGGTCCGCATGTCCTATCCCGTCTTCGTCAAGCCGGCACGCTCGGGGTCCTCGTTCGGCGTGAGCCGCGTCGACGCCAAAGAAGACCTGCCTCGCGCGGTGGATGCCGCCGGCCGGTTCGACTCCAAGATCCTGATCGAGGAGGCGGTCGTCGGCAGCGAGGTCGGGTGCGCCGTGCTCGAAAGCGACACCGAACTGATCGTCGGCGAGGTGGATCAGATCCGCTTGTCGCACGGCTTCTTCCGCATCCATCAGGAGGACGAGCCAGAGGTCCGCTCCGAGAACTCGATGATCGTCGTTCCCGCCGAGATCTCCACGGAGGCTCGTCTCCTCGTGCAGCAGACGGCACGGGCCGTCTATCGGGCCCTCGGATGCCGCGGGCTGGCGCGCGTCGACATGTTCCTGACGGCGGACGGCGACGTCGTGCTGAACGAGGTCAACACCTTTCCCGGCATGACGTCGTACAGCCGCTATCCGCGCATGATGGCCGCTGCCGGCATCCCGCTGGCCGAGATTCTCGACCGGCTGATCTCCTTCGCCACAGAGGAGCGGAGTCGATGAACAACGAATTCGTCTACTTGGACGAGCAGCTCCCTGGCATCCGCTGGGATGCGAAGTACGCCACCTGGGACAACTTCACGGGCCGACCCGTCGACGGATATCTCGCGAACCGGATCGTCGGCACCAGAGCGCTGGGCGAAGCCCTCGAGCGTGCACGCGATGAAGCCGCGTCGCACGGCTTCGGGCTTCTGATCTGGGATGCCTATCGCCCGCAACGCGCCGTCGACGACTTCGTGCAGTGGTCGAGACAGCCGGAGGACGGCCGCACCAAGCCGCGGCACTATCCGAACATCGAACGAGCCCAGATGTTCGACCTCGGATACGTGGCCGCGAAGTCCGGCCACAGCCGAGGCGGCACCGTCGACCTGACGCTCTATCGCACGGCGACCGGCGAGTTGGCGGAGATGGGCGGCGACCACGACCTGATGGATTCGGTCTCGCACCACGGTGCCGACGGCATCCCTGAGGTCGAAGCCCACAACCGGCTGCGGCTTCGCTCGATCATGGAGGCGAGCGGGTTCTGGTCGTATCCGGCGGAGTGGTGGCACTACACGCTGCGGAGCGAACCGCATCCCGACACCTACTTCGACTTCCCGATCACCTAGGGAGCGGCTGGCGCTCAAGGAGCGGTCGGCAACTCCACTGTGACGCGCAGACCGCCGGTCTCCACCGGCGAGAGAGTCAGGGTTCCGTCGTGTGCTTCGGCGATACTCTTGGCGATCGCCAGTCCGAGACCGACACCCGCGTGGTCGCTGCGGATGCGTCCGCTGCCGCGCTGGAACGGCTCCGTGAGTGTTGCCACCAACTGCGGCGAGAGCATCTCCCCGGTGTTCTCGACGGCGAGCACCGCCGACCCTGCGCTGGTGGCCGTCTGCACCCGAACGGAGCCGTGCTCCGGAACGTTGTGGACGATGGCGTTGTGTACGAGGTTCGTGGTCAGTTGCAGCACGAGCGAGTAGGAGCCGAGGGCGAACGCCGCCTCTCCTGACGTGTCGATGGTGATGCCGTTCTTCTCCGCGAGGGGAAGCAGGGTTTCCGAGGCATCTTCTGCGATGAGCGACAGATCGATCTTGTCGCGGGCGAAGGAACGCTGCTCGGCACGGCTGAGCAGGAGCAGTGCCTCGGTGAGCTCGATCGCCCTGACGTTGACGACGCGAAGTCGCTCCAGGAGCTCAGCGATGTCGCGGTTCGGATCGCTCCTGGCGACATCGAGCAGGGTCTGCGTGACCGCCAGTGGTGTACGCAGCTCGTGGGACGCGTTCGCCGCGAACCGACGCTGTTCTGCGTCGTGCGCCTCGATCCGAGCGAGCATGGCGTCGAAGCTGTCGGCGAGCTCGCGAAACTCGTCCTCCCGGCCTTCCAGTTCGATGCGATGCGAAAGGGACCCGTTCGCGGCCTTGCGCGTGGCATCCGTGATTCTGGTCAGTGGCGCGAGCATGCGGCCTGCGAGTATCCAGCCGCCCAGCAGACCGAACACCAACAGGAAGACCAGCGCCCAAGCGGCCGGGGGAGCGAAGGCCCGCCAGAGGTCGTAGCGACCGGGCATGAAGAATCCGGGGGTGGTGATCGCGTTCGCCGGCACGTAGCGCAGGATGAACACCCACACGACTGCGAGCAGCAGGGCGCCCGCGACGATGAGCAGCACCGCGTAGCTGAGGGTGAGCTTCAGCCGAACGCTTACCCCTGGCTTCCTAGTCATGCTCGGCTCCCTCGCCAGTGGCCACCGGTCGCGCGTCGATGCGGTACCCGACGCCCGGCACCGTGGCGATCAGCCATGGTTCGCCGAGCCGCTTGCGCAGTGCCGAGACTGTGATTCGCACCGCATTCGTGAACGGATCGGCGTTCTCATCCCAGGCCCGTTCGAGCAGCTCCTCCGCACTGACGACGCCTCCACCGGCGGACGCGAGCACCTCGAGCACGGCGAACTGCTTTCTGGTGAGCGCGACGTACCTGCCGTCCCGGTAGACCTCGCGGCGGAACGGGTCCACCCGCAAGCCCGCGATCTCCAGCACGGGAGGCCGCTTGTGCACCCGCCTGCGGTCGAGCGCTCTGAGCCGCAGAACGAGCTCGCGCAGCTCGAACGGCTTGGTCAGGTAGTCGTCGGCACCCAGCTCGAACCCGGATGCCTTGTCGTCGATGCGATCGGCCGCCGTCAGCATCAGAATCGGCATTCCGGTGTCCGAGGCGACGATGCTCTCGGCGACCTCGTCACCGGAAGGCCCAGGGATGTCGCGATCGAGAACTGCGATGTCATAGGCGTTGATGCTCAGCAGCTCCAGAGCTGTGTCGCCGTCGCCCGCGATGTCGGCTGCGATCGCCTCCAGACGTAGCCCGTCGCGGATCGCCTCCGCCATGTAGGGCTCATCCTCAACAACCAAGACACGCACCCTCCCCATGCTAGGAGCCGGCACATATCGTCGGCCTATCGAAAACCGACGTCGCCGACATCGCCGTCACCAGGATGCTTCGGCCACCACCGGCGGTTCCTGGCTCGTGTCATACACGCGGAGCCATCGCGGTCGCACCACGACGAGCGACATGGTGTCGGATGCCGCGCGAGAGCCGGGCGACTGCCGCTCGTACTCCGCGGCGAACCGTGCACGCGTTTCGCCCTCCGTGACGGTCGCGTAGCCTTCGAGCTGCACTGTGACGGCGCCGTCGACTCCGACGACCAGAGCGATGCGCGGGTGCGCCAGCAGATTGGCGATCTTGCGGGAACTGCTGAAACTGTTGAAGAGAATGGTTCCGTCGTTGAGCGTCACGAGACCGACCATTGCCGCCTCGGGATGCCCGTTCGATGTCACGGTCGCCACGACACCACGCCCGCACTCCCGAATGAACCGCGCGATCTCGGTCGGTGACTGAGGGTCGAGTGCCATGACGTCAACCTAACCACCCGAGCGCCCCGCGCCGCCGGCTCCGGCTTTGGCGCGAGATCCGCGATGACAAGTTTCCTTGACTAGATCGCCATCCGCTCGTACCATCGAGACATGACAAGCGACCTTGACTCCGGCGGAGAATCACCAACCGAACGGCGGCGTCGGCGCAGCTTCCGTGTGCGGCTCTGGGTGGGAACCGGCTGCTATCTGCTCGCGAGCTTCGCGCTCTTCGAATGGGGTCATGCGACCAGCCCGTGGCGTGTCGTCTGGGCGGTGCTGCCCCTGCTGTTCATGGTCTGGGTGATCGTCGTCATCGTGCTGCGCGTGCGCCGGCTGGACGAATACCAGGTCAAACTGCTCTTCCCCGGGCTGGCGGTCGGCTTCACCGTGGCGATGTTCGCCGCCGTGACCTTGGGCACCCTCAGCGGAGCCGGCTTCGACGTACCGAACGCGGGCTGGCCCGTCGCCTTGATCGGGATCGTGGCCTGGGAGTTCACCAACCTCGTCACCGGAGCATCCAAAGCCTGATGCAGAATCTGATCCGTTCTGAACGCGAAGCGCGCGGGTGGACCCAGGCCGTGCTCGCCGAGCATCTGGAGGTGTCTCGCCAGACCGTCGTCGCCCTCGAGACGGGAAAGTACGACCCTTCACTCCCGCTCGCGTTTCGCATCGCCCACGTCTTCGACAAGCCCATCGAGGTCCTCTTCACGCCTGCGCTCACGTCCTGAAAGGCGCAGTATCGACTTCAGGACAACGAAGGAGCTGCTCGTGCAACCGAACCAAGTCGCTGAAGTTCGCAATCGCCCGCTCAGCCAGGAACTCTTGGCCCGCGACCTCACGCGCTTGGCCTATGTCGCGAAGGACGGCACACCTCGGAGCATCCCGATCGTGTTCACCTGGAACGGTTCAGAGATCGTGATGTGCACCCCGACGAACTCGCAGAAGATTCCGGCCCTGCGCGCCAACCCTTCCGTGGCCATGACGATCGACACCGAAGTGCATCCACCGAAGATCCTGTTGATCCGCGGGGAGGCGGATCTGGACTACATCGACGGCATCCCGGCCGAGTTCCTCCAAGACACCAGCACCTACGAGATGACGCCTGAACAACGTGTCGAGTGGGAGTCGGAGGTGCGTTCGCTCTACCACGACGGCATGGTCAGAATCGTCGTGACCCCGACCTGGGCGAAGCTGATCGACTTCGAGACCACGCTGCCGAGCGCGGTGGAGGAGCTGGTCCGTCAGCGCGAGGAACGCCAGGCCGGCTGACATCTGCGGAGCAAGCTGACTCGTCAAGCGGAGAGCGCAGACCTGACCTCGTTCCCGTTGTTGTGCTTGCGCGACATCACGGCGATCCCGATCGCACCGAGCAGGCAGTAGAGAGCAGGCATCAGAAAGACGAGCGGCAGGCCGACCACCCCGACGCCGAGACCGCCGGTCAGTCCGCCGAGAGCGCTGGCGATCGCGGTGGAGCTCATGAAGATCGCCGACGCGGTGGCGACCGCCTGGGAGAGGAGCCGCTGAGCAAGGATGATGCCCAGCGCGGCGAATATCCCCCAGACGCCGCCCATGAGGACCTGGCCCGCGAACATCCCCACGACGTTGTCGGTGAGCGCGAAGCACAGGTAGGCGCCGACTCCGAACACGGCGCCGAGCACCATCAGCCGCATCATGCCGGTGCGCCGGGCCACGATCACACTGAGTGGCATGAGAAGCAGTTCGATGAGTGGCTGAATGCCGATGACCGCGCCGCTGACCACCGCGGGGAGGTGCATGTCCTCCCGCATGTAGATGGGCAGGTAGCCATACTTGATGGGCTCACCGGCATATACCAGGAG
>DASZMW010000123.1:0-4273 GCA_035551735.1 Humibacter sp.
GTGTGCTCGTCACCACGCTCACGAAGAAGATGGCCGAGGAGCTCACCGATTACCTCGCGGAGGCCGGCGTGCGCGTGCGTTACCTGCACTCCGACGTCGACACCCTGCGACGAGTCGAACTGCTCACCGAACTCAGGCAGGGCGTGTACGACGTGCTCGTCGGCATCAACCTGTTGCGCGAAGGCCTCGACCTTCCCGAGGTGTCGCTCGTGGCCATCCTGGACGCCGACAAAGAGGGCTTCCTGCGCTCATCGACATCGCTCATCCAGACGATCGGCCGTGCGGCCCGCAACGTCTCAGGCGAGGTGCACATGTACGCGGATGTGCTCACCGACTCCATGAAACGGGCGATCGAAGAGACCACCCGCCGACGCGAGAAGCAGGTCGAGTACAACCTCGTGAACGGCATCGACCCGCAGCCGCTGCGTAAGCGCATCGCAGACATCACGGATGTGCTCGCCCGCGAGGGTGCAGACACCCAGAAGATGCTCGCGGCGCGCGAGGGCGGCGGCCGCAAGAAGGCTCCGACTCCGAACCTGCGTCGCGAGGGCATCGCCGCCGAGGGCGCACAAGAGCTTGAATCGATCATCGCCGACCTCAACGATCAGATGCTGGCGGCGGCCGGCGAACTGAAGTTCGAGTTGGCAGCACGTCTGCGAGACGAGCTCTCCGACCTCAAACGCGACCTTCGCCAGATGGAGAAGGTCGGGCACGCGTGAGCGCGACGAGCAGGGCGGAGACGGTCGTCTTCTGGGACTTCGACGGCACCATCGCCGAGCGCCCCGGCCATTGGTCGTCGTGCATGCTCGACGTTCTCGAGCCGCTCTGGAACGACCACGATCTGACCATCGACACGTTCGAGCCCTATCTGCGAACCGGGTTCCCGTGGCAGGACACCACGCTCGACCGCACTCACCTCACCGAGGCAGACGCATGGTGGCGTGCGCTCGGCACCGTGCTCCGCTCGGCGTACCTGAGCGCCGGTGTGCCGGAGAGCGTCGTCGACCTGGCGGTCGCTGCAGTGCGTGAGCGATTCAGTGACACATCGACCTGGCGCGTGATCCCCGGCGCGACAGAGGCACTGTCGGCTTTGCAGCGCGAGGGCGTCACGCAGGCCGTGCTGAGCAATCACGTTCCTGAGTTGCCGGCGATCGTCGATGCGCTCGGTCTCGCCGGCTATTTCGACACCGTCTTCACGTCGGCGACGATCGGGTTCGAGAAGCCGCATCCCGGGATCTTCGCGCACGCGCTCGATGCGTTCGGGCACCCGGACGACGTCTGGCTGATCGGAGACAACCCGGTCGCCGATGTCGAGGGCGCAACGGCGGCTGGCATCCGCGCCGTTCTCGTGGAGGGGTCGTACCTCGTGAACGGCGGGGTCAGCCACGCCGAAGCGGTGCGCATCATCAGGGCGGGAGCCCTGGCCGCCTGATGCGATCCGCGTCGCAGGCATGTCCCGCGGGGCGCTAGCGTGAACGGATGGGCAGCAACGAGGCGTCGGGAAGACGGGTCGCGCTCGTCGTCGCCGTCTGCGTACTCGGCCTCATCATGATCGGCGGTGTGCTGGTCGCCGGGCCGCTTCGCGCCGGACCGCCGAGATGGCTTCCGACCAAGGGCGACGGCATCCCACCGTCAGCCGCTCCCGGGCCGTTCCAGACCCAGGTGCCCGCTGCGCCCTCCCACACGAGCACACCTCCCGCGCAGCTGCAGGTCTGGCTCATCTACGCCCTGATCGCCGCTGTCGTTCTGGCGGGAATACTCGTCTACCTGATCCGACGCATGCTGCGCCGCTCTGGAACCGTCACGGAAGCGCGCAAGGCACCTGTCGCCTCGGCGTCACCCGCCGGACCGGCCGCCCGCACGGACGAGCCTGCCGCTCCGATCGTGGCAGAGGGCATCGAGCGCGCGATCCAGCTGCTCGACGAGACCCGCGAGCCCCACGACGCCATCGTGAAGGCGTGGCTAGGGCTTCAGGATGCCGCGACCGCGTCCGGCGTGCGCCGACGCCCGGCGGAGACCCCTGCCGAGTACACGGCGCGCATCGTCTCCCGGTTCGGTGCGGATAGTCAGGCCGCCGACACACTGCTCGCCCTGTATCAGGGCGTCAGGTTCGGATCACATCCGGCCGACGAGACGACGGTGGCCACCGCGCGTTCGTGCCTGACCCGCCTGCGCGAGTCCTGGAACGCCGAGGCGAAGCAATGACCGAGGTCGACCCACCTGACCACGGTCGGCTCACCGGCGGCCGCATCGCCGCCTCCATCATCGTCGGCGTGCTCGCCGCCGCCCTGCTCTGGTTCTTCGGCGTCGACACCTGGTTCTCCGTTGCAGTCGGATGCCTGATCATCGCGGTCGGACTCGCCTGGGCCGCCTACAGCGGTCCGAGCGCCGTGAAGTGGCCGCAGGAGAAGCCCTCGCCACTGCCAGGAACGCGCTCCGACGTGACACGTCTCGCGTGGGCGTTCCAGGGCCGGCGGGGCTCGGTGCGCGAACCGGGATTCAGAGCCGTACGGGAGCTCGGCGTGCGGCGGCTGGCCAGACACGGCCTCGACGTCGACACGCAGGAGGACCGTGCGGCCGTCGTCGCCCTGATCGGAGAGCAGGCGTACGCCGCGCTGCATCCGGTGCGGGGCATCCTGCCGTCCTTCGGCGCACTGACGCACTGCGTCGACGCGCTCGAAGCGATCGACCGACCGAAGGGACAGCAACACCCGTGAACGATCAACGTGTGCCGAAGACGGACGAGATCGCGCAGCGCGCGCACGACATCCTGGATGCCGTCGAACAGGTGGTGATCGGCCAGTCGCGGCCGCTGCGCATCGCGCTCGCGAGCATCCTCGCCGGCGGGCATGTGCTGTTCGAAGACGTGCCGGGCCTCGGCAAGACGCTCGCTGCTCGCAGCCTCGCCTCCGCAATGGGTCTGCCGTTCCGCCGGTTGCAGTGCACGCCAGACCTTCTGCCCGCCGACATCACGGGCTCGTACGTCTACGCGCCGACCTCGGGAGAATTCGCGTTCCGGCCGGGCCCCGTCTTCACCGGCCTGCTGCTCGCCGACGAGTTGAACCGCACCGCACCCAAAACGCAGTCCGCTCTGCTCGAGGCGATGGCCGAGGGCCAGGTCACCGTCGAAGGCACGAGCTTCCCGCTGCCGACGCCGTTCCATGTGATCGCGACGGCGAACCCCATCGAGTACGAGGGAACGTATGCCTTGCCCGAGGCCCAACTCGACAGATTCCTGGTGCGGCTCAGCGTCGGCTACCCGGATCGCGGCGAGGAGGAGCGGGTGCTCGCGAACCGCATCGCGCGCCGCACAGAAGTCGCCTTCGTCGACGCCGTCACCGACGCCGATGGACTGCGAGAGATGCAGGCGGGCGTCGAGAGAGTGCACGTCGATCCGGACATCCTGCGGTACTGCGTCGATCTCGCCTCGGCGACCCGAACCGATCGGGCCGTCGAGGTCGGCGCATCGCCCCGCGGGTCCCAGGCGCTCATGCTCGTCTCACGGGCTCTCGCCGTCATCGACGGGCGCGACTTCGTCACTCCCGACGACGTGAAGCAGATCGCCGTGCCCGCACTGGCTCACCGGCTCACCCTGACACCGGCGGCGTGGGCCGCCGGCACCGATCCGTCGCGCGTGATCGAGGGCATCGCTGCTGCGGTGCCCGGTCCGCCCACCGTCGCCAGAACCGGAACCGTGTGATGCGGTGGCGCCGTTCTGCAGCACCGGCCGCCGGGGCGGTCTGCGCGATCGTGCTCGCCGGTGCCGCCGTCACATTCGGGCGAGCCGACGTCGCCGTGCTGGCGGTGGTGCTCTTCGCAGCCGTGGTGCTCGGCTCGCGCGTGCGCAGGGCCGATCGCGTCGTTCGAGCGACGCTGACGCAGGTCGATGTGGTCGGCGGCGCCGTCTCCAGCGCCGAGGTCCACGCTGCCGTGACGGCCGATCCCGACGTCGACCTCGTTCTGCTGCGCATCACGGCGCTCGGCTTCGAGTCGCAGAGCGTCGCCGTCGCACCGCCCGCGAACGTGACGATCGAGATTCCGCTTGCGCACTCCGGCAAGCAGGAGATCGCAGCGGTCGAGTTGCGAGGGGTGGCGGGCGAAGCCGCGGCGATCTCGGATGCCTCGGCGCGGGCATCCGTTCGCACCGTCGTGGAGCCGACGGCGACGAGCGTTCCCTGTCTGCCGCTGCCCGCCAGGCTGCGCGGACTCGCCGGCGGTCATCAGTCGTCGCGTCCTGGCGACGGAGGAGAGTTCCGCGACATCCATCCGTTCG
>DASZMW010000124.1:0-2461 GCA_035551735.1 Humibacter sp.
TCCTGGTGCGCAAGTACGGTCCGACGCTCGATGAGGTCATCGAGCGAGCGGCGAGCGGGGGAGAGCGGCTCGTGGAGCTGGAAGGCGACGAAGAGCGCATCGGCCAGCTGACCGACCTCGTCGCCGAGGATGCCGGAGAAGTCGAGTTGCTGGCGGCATCCGTGTCGGCACTGCGGTCGGCCGCAGCTGGAACGCTGGCGGCAGAGGTGTCGGAGGAGCTGTCGGCCCTTGCGATGGCGGATGCCGAGATCGTCGTGGAAGTCACCCAACGTGAGGAATTCACGCTCGCGGGGCGTGACATCGTGTCGATCCTGCTGCGCCCGCACGTCGGCGCGGAACCCCGACCGCTGGGCAGGGGTGCCTCAGGCGGTGAGCTCTCACGGGTGATGCTCGCAATCGAGGTCGTGCTGGCAGGGAGCGACCCCGTGCCCACGTTCGTCTTCGATGAGATCGACGCCGGCGTCGGCGGTGCTGCGGCGATCGAGATCGGCCGACGACTCGCCCGGCTCGCACAGAGAGCCCAGGTGATCGTCGTCACGCATCTGGCTCAGGTCGCGGCATTCGCGACCAACCATCTGGGCGTAGCGAAGGCCGGCGACGGGTCCGTGACCGCCTCCAGCGTGCAGCAACTCGAAGGTGACGATCGCATCGCCGAGATGGCGAGATTGCTCTCCGGTCTGCCGGACTCCGACAGCGGACTCGCCCACGCACGCGAACTGATCGAGTTGGCACAGACAAGAGCGGTAGGATGAAAGCCCGTGGTGGAAAAAACTGACGCGGGCCAATCAAGCAAGGCAAACCAGCCGAACGGCACTACCAAGCACATCTTCGTGACGGGTGGTGTCGTTTCTTCGTTGGGCAAGGGGCTGACGGCGGCGAGCCTCGGCAATCTACTCACGTCTCGTGGTCTGCGGGTGGTGATGCAGAAGCTCGACCCGTATCTCAACGTGGATCCGGGCACGATGAACCCGTTCCAGCACGGCGAGGTCTTCGTCACCGACGACGGCGCGGAGACCGATCTCGACATCGGGCACTACGAACGCTTTCTCGACATCAACCTGAGCCAGGCTGCCAACGTCACCACCGGGCAGATCTATTCGCAGGTGATCGCCATGGAGCGCCGCGGCGAGTACCTCGGCGACACGGTGCAGGTCATTCCGCACATCACCGACGAGATCAAGCGAAGAATGCGGCTGCAGGCATCCGACGACCCGCGTCCCGACGTGATCATCACCGAAATCGGCGGCACGGTCGGCGACATCGAGTCCCAGCCGTTCATCGAGGCCGCCCGGCAAGTGCGCCACGAACTCGGCCGCCAGAACTGCTTCTTCGTGCACGTGTCGCTCGTTCCATACATGAACGCCTCCGGCGAACAGAAGACGAAGCCGACGCAGCACTCCGTCGCTGCGCTGCGGTCGATCGGAATTCAGCCGGACGCACTCGTGCTGCGCAGCGATCGGCCGGTGTCCGAGAGCAACAAGAAGAAGATCGCGCTGATGTGCGACGTGGACGAGCAAGCCGTCGTCAACGCGGTCGACGTGCCGAGCATCTACGACATCCCGAACATGCTGCACGATCAGGGCCTCGACAACTACATCATCGCCCAGCTGGGACTCGAGGCAGACGAGCCGGACAGGCGGAGCTGGGATGCCCTGCTCGCCGTGGTCCACGAGCCGAAGCACGAAGTGACCATCGGACTAGTCGGCAAGTACGTCGACCTGCCGGATGCCTACCTCTCCGTCACCGAGGCACTGCGGGCCGGCGGGTTCCACAACCGTGCGAAGGTCAACCTGCGCTGGATCGCCAGCGACGGATGCCAGACACCGGAGGGTGCCGCGCGTGAGCTCGCCGACGTGGACGGCATCTGCGTTCCCGGCGGGTTCGGCATTCGCGGCATCGAAGGCAAGCTCGGCGCGCTGCGGTTCGCGAGGGAGAACGGCATTCCGAGTCTCGGGTTGTGCCTCGGACTGCAGTGCATGGTGATCGAATACGCCAGGCACGAGGCGGGTCTCGAGGGGGCGTCGTCGAGCGAGTTCGACCCCGACACGCAGCATCCCGTGATCGCCACGATGGCCGAGCAGGTCGAGATCATCGCCGGCGGCGACCTCGGCGGCACGATGCGGCTCGGCCTCTACCCCGCAAAGCTCGACGACGGTTCGATCGTTGCCGGGCTCTACGAGGCCGACGAGGCATCAGAGCGGCACCGCCACCGCTACGAGGTGAACAACAACTACCGACAGCAGATCGCCGATGCCGGTCTCGTGTTCTCCGGCACGTCGCCCGACGGCCACCTGGTGGAGTACGTCGAGCTGCCGCGCGACGTGCACCCGTTCTACGTCGGCACGCAGGCGCACCCGGAGTTGAGGTCACGGCCGAACCGCGCGCATCCGCTGTTCCACGGACTGATCGCTGCTGCACTCGAGCGTCAGCGCTCCAGCCGACTCTTCGAAGTGAAAGAGGA
>DASZMW010000125.1:0-2393 GCA_035551735.1 Humibacter sp.
GGAAGGCGGCCGCCAGCCGGTCGGACAACGCGTAGGGAAGGCGGATCTCGTAGCGCTTCACGCCGCACCTCCCCCGTCCCGACAAGGTTCCGGCATCACCTCGCGCAGCAGGTCACCTAGCGCGGGTGATTCGGCACGACCACACCTGACCCCCGTCCGACGCGGCGCACGGCCTCAGATCAGACCGAGGCGTTGGGCGGTGCCGACGGCCTCGCTTCGGTCGGTGACGCCGAGCTTCTGATAGATGTTCCGCAAGTGAGTCTTGACCGTGTTGACGCTCAGTGAATGCCGTCTCGCGATCTCCGCGACCGATTGATGCACCGGCAATTCCACGAGAATCTCCCGCTCCTTCGGAGTCAGCGAGTCGATCATCTGCGTGGCGGACGTTGCACTCACGGCCTCCGGTGCACAATCCACGATGCGACGCGCCTGGAGTTCGTGATGGCCGAACCGTCCGAGACGTTCCGTAAGCAGCCCGAGACCGTCGGATGCCGGCGAGAGGAAGGGGCGCACGAGCCGATATCGATCGGCGGCCTCGAGGGCGCGCAGGGTCAAGGCATCCGCCTCGGCGATGCGACCGCCGTCTTCGGCGAAGCGCGCCAGCCAGAGCCAGGCACTCACGAACGATGCCGGATGCCACGCATGCCCCCCGGATGCCGCCCGCTCGAGCTGCCGCACCACCGGTTCTGTGCTGCGAACAGGCACGCTCAGCAGAAACCGCGCTATCGAGCCCTCGACACTGTCCGCACCGAGGATGCCGACCACGAGCTCCGCCGTCTCCCTGGCGCGTGCCCGGCCATCGAGCATGACGCGGATGGCGATGAGGCGCGGCGCGGCGAGCGCAAGGGTACGCGGCACGTACACGCCGGCCTCCCGCATCATCCGCTCGACCTCGTCAAGGGCACGTCGGGGGTTCTGATCGGTGTCGAGCGATGGCAGAAGCTCGAGCACCCGTGCTGTGACGCTCAACTCGGGGTCGAGGCCGAGCGAATCGGATGCCGCGAGTCGCTGAAGCGAGTCGGCATCTGTATCGCGGCACATGAGGTAGGCACGAGTGGCCGCCACCAGTTCGACGCGTCGGCGCATGCGGTCGCTCGGCGTCCGGCTGAAACGGCCGGCCACGTCGACGAGCCGGTCTTCGATCACGACCGCCTCGTCCCACCGGCCTAGGTCGCCGAGCACGTTGATCTCGAGTTCGCTGGCGACCAGAAGCAGCCAATCGAGTCCGGCACGGTGGGCGGCGACGCGCACATCGCGCAGTGCCGCCTGTGCTCTGGCGGTCTCACCGATGCGCGCGAACAGCCAGCCCTCCGCCGTCGCGCAGAGGAGATCGAGCCCGAGATTCGATTCTCGACGGCTCATCGCCCGATCATCTGAGAGGGTCGACGCGCCCGCGAACGACCGACGGTCTCGCACCGCGATGAAACAGCGGAGAGCGTCGAGGGCGACCGTCCACGCATCGGCCCGCTCGGGCGTTGTCGCAACTACCCGGTCTGCAAGTGCAAGCAGGTGGTGAGCGCGACGCGGGTCCGAGAAGCTCGGCGCATCCAACAGCAGCCGGAGCACGAGCACCGCGAGAGGCGCCGTGTCGTCCACCGCGAATCGAGCCAGGGCGGACGCGATCAACGTGTTTTGTCCCACCAGAGTGAGTTCGAGGCCGAGTTCCTCCAGCATGCGGGCGAGCACGTCGTCAGTCGCGTTCATCGCTTGCTTGAGCGCTTCCACCGGCTGCTCGTGCAAGACGAACCACTCGGCGGCGAGGGCGTGATGCGCCGCGGCATCCACCCGGCTCAGCCTGCGCGACTCCGCCTGCAGGAAGGCGAGCAGCACGGGGTGGAATCGGAATCCATGCGCATCCTCGTCGATCAAGGCATTCGACACGGCGACTTGGTGCAGCAGAGTGCCTGCGTCATCGTGCCCGCTCAGCCGAACGGCGAGGTCGACCGGTACATAGGCGCACACGGCCGCCTTCGTCATCACGGACCTCGTGGGTTCGTCGAAGCCGGCAAGCACTTCGGTGATGAGAAAGTCGGCGACCGCGCTGTCATCGCCGTTGAAGCTGTTCACTGCTGCCGAGGTGTCCGCGCTGCGCGCCAGCCACGGCATTGCGAGTGCGACGGCGGTGGCCCAGCCGCCAGTGCGACCTGAGAGTGCTGACGCTGCATCGTCGGAGAGGCGCACGTCGTGACGCTCGGCAAGCTTCATCACCTCACCGGCATCGAAGGCGAGGTCGTCAGTGCGCAGCTCTATCAAGTGTCCGGCGGCCTGCAGGTGAGCGAGACCAGTCACGGGCTGGTAGCGGCCGGCGACGATCAGGCGAAGTCGTCCTGAGGCATCCTCGAGAGCCTTCGTCAAAGCGGCTTTCGCTCGCGACGACGTGAGCAGGTGGGCGT
>DASZMW010000126.1:0-4093 GCA_035551735.1 Humibacter sp.
CAGGGTCCAGTCGCTCTGCTTCGGGCGCGCAGAGCGACCCATACGCAGACACGTCGGCGCCATCTGATTCCGACACGGCCGCCGCTCACCCGAACGAGCCGGTTCCGGCGCGGACTTTCTGGGCCAACCTCAACAACCCGTTCGCCCTCGGATTTCTGATCACACTCGGAGGGCTCGCCGCCTTCGTCGTCGGCGTCGCCTTCTCGAACCTCTCGACGATCATCATCTACATCGTGTTCGCGCTCTTTGCGGCGCTGGGACTCGACCCCGTGGTGAGAACGCTCGAACGCCACAACGTGAAGCGCGCTTGGGGCATCGTCATCGTCTACGCGGTGTTCGCCATCATCCTGGTCGGAGTGCTCTGGTTGGTCGTGCCGACCATGGTGAGCCAGATCTCGCAATTCGTGCAGAGCATCCCTACGACGATCAAACACTTCGAGAACTCGGACTTCTACGATTGGCTGCACGCGAATTTCGGTGACCAGGTGACATCCATCACCGATCAGATCCAGAAGTTCCTCTCGAATCCAGCGAACATCGCCGCCATCGGGGGCGGCGTTGTCAAGGTGGGAATCACAATCGGCACGACCATTTCCGGCCTCATCATCGTGCTCGTGCTCAGCCTCTACTTCTTGGCGTCCCTTCCGGTCATCAAGACCTCGTTCACGCGCCTGGCTCCCGCGCGCAGTCGTCGCACCATGTCATCGATGATCGAACAGATTTCGAGCGGCATCGGGGGGTACCTCGGCGGAATGGTCGTGCTCGCCTTCTTCAACGCGATCGTCGCATTCCTGCTCTACCTGATTCTCGGACTGCCGTTCCCCTTGCTGATGGCCGTCGTCGCGTTCTGCGTCACGCTGATCCCGCTCGTCGGATCGGTGCTGTTCTGGATGACCGGCACCGTGATCGCACTCTTCAGCAGCCCGCTCGGCGCACTCATCTTCGCGATCATCTACCTCGTCTACATCCAGGTAGAGGCATATGTGCTCACCCCGCGTGTGATGAACAGGGCCATCTCGGTGCCCGGATCGCTGGTGGTCATCGGCGCACTCGTCGGCGGAACCCTTCTCGGCCTGCTCGGCGCACTCGTCGCCATCCCGGTCACCGCCTCGATCCTGCTCATCATCAAGCAGATCTTCATTCCGCGGCAGGACGCCAAGACCTGACGCCATCGATCGGTGACTACGCCGCCGCCATCTCGAACGCCCGCCACATCGACGCATAGGCGCCGTCTAGTTCGAGCAGCTCATCGTGCGAGCCGACTTCGATGACCCGGCCGTGGTCGAGCATCACGATGCGGTGGGCGCCCATCGCCGTCTGCAACCGGTGGGCGATGAGAATGGTGGTGCGGTCGCGGGCGAGGCGGTGCATGGCATCCGTCACGCGCGCTTCTGTGGCGAGGTCGAGGTTGCTGGTCGCTTCGTCGAGCAGCAGGATCACCGGATCGACGAGCTCAGCCCTGGCCAGCGCGATCAGCTGTCGTTGGCCAGAGGAAAGCGACTTACCGCGCTCGGCGATCTCGGTGTCGTAGCCGAACGGCAGCGCCTCGATCATGTCGTGCGCGCCGACGGCGCGGGCTGCGGCCTCGATGACGGACTCGGGGGCATCCGGTCGGCCGTATGCGACGTTGTCGGCGACTGTGCCCGTGAAGAGGAACGATTCCTGCGGTACGTAACCGAGCTCGCGCCGGAAGTCGCCGAGATCGAGCGAGCGCAGGTCGTAGCTGTCGGCCAGCACGGCGCCTCGATCGGGGTCGTAGAACCGTGCGATCAGCTTCATCACGGTGGATTTGCCTGCACCGGTCTCTCCCACCAGCGCGATGGTCTCGCCTGGACGGATGCTCAGCTCGACTCCCGAGAGCGCCTCCGGCGGCTTCGTGGCCAACGCGTCGCGCGAGCGGGGGTCGCGGGCATCCTTCGGTCCGCGGAGTTCTGTGGTGACCGGAGCGCTCGGATACGCGAAGTGCACATCGTCGATCGCGACGTCCCCGCGCAGCTCGCCGACGGCGACCGGATGCTCCGGCTGCGGCGTCAACGTCTCGAGCTTCATCAGGTCAGAGACGCGTGAGACCGAGACCCTGGTCTGCTGCCAGGCGTCGAACACCTGGGAGAGCTGCTGGATCGGCGAGAAGAACATGTCGATGTAGAGCAGGAACGCGATCAGCGCACCCGTCGTGAGCTGCCCCTGGACGATCAGGGCTGCACCGAGACCGAGCACGATGACGTCCGCGATGGCGGAGAGGAACTGCACGAACGGGAAGTACAGCGCGACCAGCCGCTGAGCGGCGATCCTGGAGCGCAGGTAGGCGCTGCCGTGTCCGTGGAAGCGGCGCATCGTCGCCTCCTCGTGCGTGAACGCCTGCGACTCGCGCACGCCGGAGAGGCTCTCCTGGAATGCCGCGTTCACGATCGCGATGCGCTCACGCGAAAGGTCGTACAGCCGTGACGAGCGACGGCGGAACCAGACGGTTGCCAGCGCCAACGGAATCACGATGGTGAGCACGGCGAGGCCGAGCGGGGCATCCACGATCACGAGCGCGACGCCGACGCCGACGAACGTGACGAACGCGACCAGTGCACCGAGCAGACCGTTCTGCAGCAGGGACTCGAACTGGTCGACATCCGTCGTCATGCGGGTCATGATGCGGCCGGCCATCTCACGCTCGTAGTAGTCGAGCGAGAGCCGCTGCAGCTGAGCGAAGATGCGGATGCGCAGCGACAGCATGATGCGCTGCGCCACCCGTCCGGTGACGAAGGCCTCGGCCATGCCGTTGAACAGATCGGCGACCGTGATCAGCAGATAGATGGCGGATGCCCCGAACAGCACCGCCGCCGCTCCCGTCGTCACACCCTGGTCGATGCCGGTCTTCACCACGGCGGGTCCGAGAAGTCCCGCCAGCGCGTCGATCACCACGAACACCAGAGCGAGCGTCAGCGGACGCTTGAACTCGCGCAACACCTTGACCAGCGAGAAGTCAGGGTCGTGCCGGGACTCCTCGTCGAGGTCGACGGTCGGCACGTCGCGCACCGGCGGGAGCGCCGCGACGCGCGCGAGCAGGTCGGGAGTCGGCGCGAGGCCGGCGCTCATGCCGCGCATGCCGCCGCCTCCGCCGCCGAGCCCCATGCCGATGCCGGGGGCGCCGGCGATGTGCGCGCTTCGCGGCCGTGCGCTCGAGCTCGCTGAGCGAGCCGCAGGTGAGTCGAAGTGCGTCGCCGCCGGCTGGGCCTTCGACTCGCTTCGCTCGCTCAGGGAGCTGGAGGCGACGGACTCCGCAGCGGGGGCCAGGGCGTCGATGTCGCCGCGACGGGCGGCATCCGTTGCGCCGAAGAGCGCGCGATAGGTGTCGCTGCGGTCGATGAGCTCGTCGTGGGTGCCCTGGTCGACGATGCGGCCCTGATTCAGCACGACGATGCGGTCGGCGAGATGCAGCGTGGAGTGCCGATGCGCGACCAGCAGCACGGTGCGACCCTCCATCACCGATCGCAGCGCGTCGTGAATGGTCTGTTCGGTGCGGGCGTCGATGGCGCTCGTGGCGTCGTCGAGCACGAGGACGGCAGGGTCGCGCAGAATCGCGCGGGCGAGGGCGATGCGCTGCCGCTGGCCGCCGGAGAGACTCAGTCCGCGCTCGCCGACCACGGTGTCGTAGCCGCGTGGCAAGTCCATGATGAAGCCGTGCGCCTGCGCGACACGGGCGGCAGCCTCGATCTGGTCGTCTGTGGCATCCGGTGCGCCGTAGGCGATGTTGTCGTGCACCGACTCGGAGAACAGGAAGGCGTCTTCGAAGGCCATGCCGACGGTCTGCCGGAGGGATCCGAGGTGCACGTCGCGAACATCGCGACCGCCGATCGTGACGCGACCGGAGTCCGGGTCGTAGTAGCGCACGAGCAGGCGGCCGACGGTGGACTTGCCGCTGCCGCTCGAGCCGACCAGTGCGACGCGTTCGCCCGGGTTCACAGTGAGGGAGAAGTCGTCGAGCACCGTCGTGTGCGGCTGGTAGCCGAACGTCACGCCGTGGAACTCGATCGCGCCCGGGCGTGCCGGCAGGTCGACGGCGTCGGGGGCATCCGCGATCGTGGGTTTCAGGTCGAGGAGC
>DASZMW010000127.1:0-11224 GCA_035551735.1 Humibacter sp.
CCCCGTGACGTGTCGATCGTCGGCATCGACGACCACGAACTCGCGGAGTTCTTCGGCCTCACGACGGTCGCGCAGTTCCCACGTCAGCAGGGCGAGCTGGCGGTCGATGTGCTGATGGGCGAGCTGATGCCGGATGCCGGCGTGCCCGCCGCGCTCGACACCGAGTTGCCGTTCCAGCTGATCGTGCGCTCGAGCACGGCGCGCCCCGCCTGAGCGCTTCCCGCGCCGCTGAGCACGCGCTCAGCGGTCGAGGACGCCGAGTTCGTCCAGGATCGGTTCGAGCTGAGCCCACAGCCCGGGTTCGGCCGCGATCGTCAGGGCGCGGCTAGCGGGAACACCGTGAAGGCCCGTCACTTTCGCGCCGGCTTCGGAGGCGACGAGCGCGCCACCTGCGTGATCCCAGGGCTTCAGGCCCTTCTCGTAGTAGGCATCCAACCGGCCGACAGCGACGCTGCACAGATCGAGTGCTGCCGAGCCGATGCGACGGATGTCCCTCACCCTCGGAATCAGCCCGCTCACGGCCTCGGCCTGCAGCCCCCGTCGCCGCGAGTCGTACGAGAACCCGGTGCCGACCAGGGCGAGCGAGAGCTGTTTGCCCGTCGCGACCTGCAGTTTGGACGTGCCCAGGTAAGCGCCACCGCCCGCGCTAGCGGTGAACACCTCACCCGTAGCGGGCTTCACGACGGCGGCGGCCAGTGCGCGCCACGTGTTTGGATCGGGGTCGCCCTCTACGACCGCGATCGAGACCGCATAGTCGGGGATGCCATAGAGGTAGTTCACGGTGCCGTCGATCGGGTCGACGATCCAGGTCAGCCCGCTCCTGCCGGCCGTCGCCTCGCTCTCCTCACCGAAGAATCCGTCGTCGGGGCGTGCCTGGGCGATGCGACCGCGGATGAGGTTCTCCGACTCGCGATCGGCCGCCGTGACGATGTCTTCAGGCGCGGTCTTGGTCGCGGCAACTTCGACGCCCTCTTCGCGCCTGGAGCGCACGAGTTCACCCGCCTCCAACGCGATCGATCTGGCCAGGTCGAGGAGCTCTGCGTTCACGTCGGGCATGCCCTCGATGCTAGGCCGTGCGCCTCGGCGCTCCGTAGCCGGCCCGTACTCGGGATTCTTTTTGGCGTGTCGCGATGGCCCGACTTATGCTCCCTTCATCGAATATTTCTTCGAGTTACTTCGAGGAGGCATGCCGTGAGCATCACTCATACCACCGACATCGTTGCCGTCTGGGTAGACCCGGGCGGAGCGCCGACACGGATGTTCTGGGCCGGCCGTCGCTATCGCGTCACCGACACCCCGACCCGCCTCGGCCCCGGCGCCGACCTGCTGTTGAACCCGGCACTCACGCATCCGCCATCACCACTGAGCGGGTGGCGGTTCCAGGGCTCCAGCGACGACGGGGACACCAAGGTGTTCGACGTGCGGTTCGCCGACGGCGGCGCGTGGGAACTCATCCGCGTGATCGATTGAGCGATGCGAGCGCGCCCACGGCATGCGCTGTGCCAGCATTGCGTACGTGACGAGCGAATCCGATGACTACGACCAAGACGCCGTGGATGCCGCGGAGATAGCCGCGTCACGGCATCCGTCTGACAAGCCGATCTACCGTGCCACTCCGCAGGAGGGCATCAAGCGCTTCTTCACCAAGTACGCGGTCTTCCACGGGCGTGCGAGCCGCAGCGAGTTCTGGTGGGCCGCGGTACTGGCCATCGTCGTCTTCCTCGTCGTCGGTATCGCGGTCGAGATGGTGAATGCGATCACCGACCCGTCAGATCCTCGCCCCACGCCGGCGAGCACCGCGATCGGCATCGTGTACCTGGTCTATGCGCTGGCGACGCTGGTGCCGAGCGTCGCCGTGTTCGTGCGTCGCCTGCACGACGCGAACCTGTCGGGGTGGTGGGTGCTGCTCGTCATCGTCCCGTTCTTCGGGGAGGTGATCGGTATCATCTTCAGCGTGCTGCCGAAGCAGAGCTACGGCAAGCGGTTCGACCGGGTCTGAGCCCTCCGCCGGCGACCCTGCTACGAGGTGGCCGTTCGGCCGGTCTGCTGCTCCCACAGCTCGAGTTCACGGGTGAGCGCCTTCGCCAACTCGAACACCTGCTCGGGCGGAATGCGGATGCGCGTGACGACGCGGGCATTGACCGCACGCTGCGCGTTGCCGTGCTCGTCGCGGGTCTCGGTGGCCGGACCCCGAAGCGATGCGAAGTCGAGCACGAACACATTGTCGGTGTGCCAGATGCTGGCGAAGTCGGCGAATCCGCCTGCTTCCACTTCCGGCGGGATCTCGAAGTTGATCTGGGTGGGTACGTTGCCCTGCTCGTCGGCCACAGCGCCTCCTCGTTCACAGCGAGCCTAGGCGGTGGCCCAGCACGGAACCGCTACGCCGTGCGGTCAGCCGAGCGTCGCCTGCGAGGGAAGGATGCCGAGCCTGGTCGCCTTGCGCACCGCGTCGATGCGTGAGGTCGCTCCGAGCTTGATGTTGATGTTGTTCGCGTGGCGCTTCACCGTGCCCTCGGCGATGTTCAGCTCTGCGCCGATCTCCTTGTTCGAGTAGGCCTGGGCGATCAGACGCAGCACCGCGTACTCGCGCTCGGAAAGCAGGTCGCTGTGTCCTTCCTCCGCGCCGGGCGGGGTCTGAGGCGAGTCGGTGGTCGCAGCGTGCAGGATCGCCGCGACGACGTCGCTGCTCGGCGCCGTCTTCGTCAGGTAGGCGGAGGCACCGGCGGCGAGCAGTTCAGACTGCAGGTGGACATCCTGATGCATGGTCAGCACCACCACGCGCAGATCGGGCTGCATGCGCTTGACTCTGGCGATCGTCATGCGCGCAGGATCGCCCGGCATGCTCACGTCGAGCAGGAGCACGAGCGGATGCCGTGCCCGCACGAGTTCGAGCGCGCCGTGGCTGTCGGATGCCTGTCCGACGACGCGCAGGCGGGAGTCCCGCCCGAGCAGCGCAACGAGACCTTCGCGGAAGAGGTCGTGGTCATCGGCGATGCCGACGTCGATGCGGCCGGTCATGCGTCGGCGTCCGTGAGCGGGATCGTGAGCCGCACCACGGTGCCGGGACCGGCCGAGGTGGCGATGCTCAGGCGTCCGCCGATCGAGTCGGCGCGTTCGCGCATGTCGAGCAGTCCGATCGATCCGGTCGTGACGTCGTCGTGGCTGAAGCCGGGGCCGTTGTCGGCGATCGTGACCGCCAGGGTGCGTCGGCGCCAGTCGATGCCCACCGACACCATCGTCGCGCCGACCGCGTGGGTACGCGCATTGCGGACAGCTTCGAGCACGATCATGAAGACCTCTTCGGCGGTCGATGCCGACAGGGGCCGCGAGGGTCCGGCGGACGAGACCACGACTCGGGGCGGCATGGTCGACGTCTCCGCCGCGTAATCGGAGATCGCCTTCTCGAGCGTGCGGGAGCCGACGAGCTGCCGAAGATCGAGTGCCATGTTCTGCACGTCCATCAGCGTCTGGCGCAACGTGTGCGCCGCGGCCGACAGGTCGGAGGCATCCTCACCGTCGTTCAACGAGCTGAGTTCGATGCGCTGGATGCCTGCCGCAATGCCGTGCGCCACCCGATCGTGCAGATCACGCGAGAGTCGGAAGCGGCTCTCCTGATGGGCGGTGGAGAGTCGCTCGCGCATCGCCTGCGTGTAGGCGACCGCGCCGGGCGGAAAGCGTCGGAAGACGGCGTGGTGCAGGATCCTCGCCACGCGCACTGCAGGAACAGGTGGCTGGAGCGCCTGCGCCCACGACGCCAGCGGCTCGATCGCCTGATCGAACAGCACCTCTGCAGCAAGAAGGCTCTCGGCAGGATGACTGTCCTGTCCGGCGCGCAGCCGACCCAGCGCTTCGAGATGCCGCGGCTCCAGCAGGTCGGCGGTGGTCGGCGGAAGATGCTCGCCGCTTCCGTCGGAGATCGAGTCGGCCGCCTCGCCCAGGATGGCGATCGCCTGTCGCTCGAAGGCGGAATCCAACGTGCCGCCCTCGCTGAGGCGGCTGCCGTGCTCTTGAAGCGCGTCGCGCACGTTGCGCATGATGCCTGCGCGGACATCCGTCAGAGTGCTGCCGTTCACTCCGCGGAGACTAGCATCTGCGGATTCGATGCCAGAGCTCCAGCTCATGCAGCACCACTCGTCGACGCGACGGCCCTGGAACGCGCCAGCGCAGCCTCGGCGAGTGCCGTGAGGTCGACCGAGAACGTCGCCGGCAGCTGCGGAGCGCTCGCGTAGCCGAAGCGGATGGCCCGTTCGGCAGCGTTGTCCGGCGTCTCAGTGGTGTGCGGTGTGGTGTCCTCAGACATGTGCGCCCTCCCGATCGGTGCCCTCACTACGAAGGTAGAGAGGGCACGGAATCCGCCGCATGTACCGAAGGGTGCAAGAGGCACATGAAGTGCGGACTACTCGAGATCGTTCTCTGCCAGCACCTGAATGCTGTGAACGCCGTCGATGGCGTTCACAGCGCTCAGAAGCGTGTCGGTCTCCACCGGGCCGTGCAGTTCGAGAAGTACCGTCACCGATCCCGCTTCGGCCTTCTGAGGTTCGGTGCGGCTCACCACCCAGCCGCTGGTAGAAATCGCTCCGAGCACGTCGCGCAGCAGACCTTTCCCGTCTTGATAAGCGACCTCGACCTCCAGCACGGCCTCCCGGCCGCCGGGCAGGTGTCGGGTGATCGCCGTGAATCCGTACACGACGACGAAGTGCAGTGCGGTCACCGCGAGGGCGAGCAGCCAGAGCCCGGCGCCCGCGGCCATGCCGATCGCGGCGGTCTCCCACACGGATGCCGCGGTCGTCAGCCCGCGCACGGTGCCTCTCCTCGTGAGAATGAGGCCGGCGCCGAGGAATCCGATTCCGGTGACGATCTGGGCGGCCACGCGCGACGGGTCGAGCACCACGTGATCGGACAACACATCCGTGAACCCGTACTTGCTCACCAGCAGGAAGAGAGCGGACGCAGTACCGACGATCGCCTGCGTACGAAGACCGGCGCTCTTGCCGCGCAGTTGGCGTTCGAGTCCGATCAGCGAACTCAGCACGAATGCGAGAGCCAGCTCCCCCAGCTGGAGCCAGCCCTGACCTTCGAACGGTGGGACGGAATCGACCACGAAATGAACCATGACTGGTCAAGGCTAGACGCGGCGCCTGCGGAGGGCGATGCCTGGCGCCAGGGGGTACGCCAGGGCAAGGCACGGGCGCATCCACGTGCCGTGATGCGTGATCGTCGAAGTGTTCACCCACTGAAAGGGGCACACATCATGACAATCCAGACCGACACCACGCAGGCGACTGCCGGCACCAGCGGTTCCACCACGGCGGCGAAGATCGAGGTCGTCGTCATCCCGGTCGCGGACGCAGACCGTGCCAAGGCGTTCTACGAGACCCTCGGATGGCACCTCGACGTCGACCTCGTGATCGCCGACGACTACCGTGTGATCGAGTTCACGCCGACGGGCTCACCCACCTCCGTCATTCTCGGCGTCGGCGTCAGCGACGCGCAGCCGGGGTCGACGAAAGGCATCATGCTCGTCGTGGACGACATCGAAGCGGCTCGCGCCGACCTTGTCGCCCGCGGGGTCGACGCCAGCGAGATCTTCCACGACGCCACCGGCGTCTTCCACCACGCCGGAACGACCGCGCGCCTTCCAGGTCTCGCCCCTGAACGTGCCTCGTACAGCTCTTTCCTGTCGTTCGACGATCCGGACGGCAACCAATGGGTCGTGCAAGAGGTGACCGCGCGCATCCCGGGCCGCAACGTTCGCACCTCGTTCGACTCCCCCGCCGAGGTGAGCGCCGCACTGCGCCGGGCCGCCGTCGCGCACGGTGAGCACGAGAAGCGCACCGGTCACGAAGACGAGAACTGGCCGGACTGGTACGCCGAGTACATCGTGCGCGAGGCCGCCGGCCAGCAACGGCCGGAGTGACCGCCGGCGACGCCGACGAAGCGCACGACCTGGAAAGGCTCGTCATCGTCGAAAGCCTCCACGGGCTGCAGGCGCGCCTCTGCCGTTACGCGTCGTCGAAGGCATGGGACGACTTCGACCGCCTGTTCAGCGCGAGCGGGCAGCTGCGTGCCTACGACGATGACGGCCGGCTCGTGTTCTTCGCCGACGCCCCCACGATCGGCCATACACTCGCCGAACGTTTCGGAGACGGCGTCCTCGTGGTCTCCGCCAACCTCGACGAGCTCACCGTGCACTCTCGGACACGTGCCGACGGCGTCTGGGAGTTGGACTACCTCGCGGTCCTGACGGAGCCGGGCGCCGACCGACTGCGCATTCAGGGGCGAGGGTATGCGCAACAGACCTACGAAGGGCACGACGGCACTTGGGTCATCCGCTCGATCGAATTCACGCGCCTGCTGGTGGAGCACGGGCACACGTGATCGCGGGAGCCGCGCATCGTTCGCCTTCTGGTGACACCGCCATGGAGAGCGTTCTCGCGCGCCGCTACGATCAGGAATCATGGTCCGGAGTACACCCGTACGCTCTCTGCTCGGGCGTCGACGCGAGTGCCAGAGCCTGGATCACGTGATCTCCAGCCTCCGCGGCGGCCAGAGCAGGTCGATCGTCATCCGCGCGGAGGCCGGCATGGGCAAGTCGGCGCTGCTCGACTACCTGGCTGAGCGGGCATCCGGGTGCCGCGTTGCACGCGTCGTCGGAGTCGAATCCGAGATCGAGCTCGCCTACGCCGGCCTCCACCAACTGTGCGCGCCACTCCTCGACCATCTCGCGGCGCTCCCACAACCGCAGGCTGCTGCCCTCGGCGTGGCGCTCGGCCTTCGCGAAGGGAGTGCGCCGGACCGCTTCCTCATCGGCCTCGCGACACTGAACCTGCTCTCCGCGGCTGCCGCTGACGAACCGTTGCTGTGCCTCGTGGATGACGCGCAATGGCTCGATCTCGCCTCACGGCAGACCCTCGCATTCGTGGCCCGCCGACTCGTGGCCGAGTCCGTCGGACTCGTCTTCGCAGTGCGCGAGCCGAACCATGAGCGCGAGTTCGCGGGGGTCGAAGACCTCGTGCTCGAAGGCCTTGACGGCCCGGATGCCCGCCGCCTGCTCGACTCCGTGCTGACCGGCCCCATCGACACGGCTATCCGTGACCGCATCGTGGCCGAGACCCACGGCAATCCGCTCGCGATCACCGAGCTTCCTCGTGGGATGACTCCCGCGCAGATCGCAGGAGGATTCGGCCTCTCGCCCTCCCCGGCACTCGACAGCCGCATCGAAGAGAGCTACCTGCGTCGCATCGCAGCGCTGCCGGAAGCCACGCGGCGCATGCTGGTGGTCGCATCCCTCGAGCCCGTCGGCGACCCGGTACTGGTGTTGAGTGCCGCAGAGCGGATCGGCGTGGACGCCGACGCCCTCGCGCCGGCGGTCCACGATGGCCTGCTGGACATCGGTGTCGCCTTGCGCTTCCGGCACCCGCTGATGCGCTCCGCCACCCTGCGCGCTGCGACACCGGATCAACGGGGAGAGGCCCACCGTGCGCTTGCGGAGGCCACTGATCCGGTGACCGACCCGGATCGCCGTGCCTGGCACCTTGCCGAGGCGACGGTCGGCTTCGACGAGGATGTCGCGGCCGATCTCGTGCGCTCCGCCCGACGGGCACAGGCCCGCGGCGGCCTCGCCGCAGGTGCCGCGTTCCACCGTCGCGCGGTCGAGTTGACGCCCGACCCGGGCATCCGCGCACGACGCGCACTCATGGCGGCCGAGGACAAGTACCGTGCCGGCGCGATGTCGGGTGCGCTCGATCTGCTCCAACTGGCTGATCCGGCATATCTCGACGATCATCAGCTGGCCAGGGCCGACTTGGTGCGGGCACGCGTTGCGCACGCCATCACACGTGGCAAGGACGCACCGCGGCTACTGCTGAACGCAGCAGAAGGGCTGGCCCCGCACGACGCCGAAGCCGCGCTGGCCATCTATTCGGAGGCGTTCGGCGCGGCCATCAGTTCCGGCACGCTCGCGGCAGACGTCGACCTGTTCGATGTGGCGCAGGCGATTCTCTCGGCGCCGGCGCCGGCTCCATTGGGTCCGATCTCCGCCGCAGCGCGGAACACGCTGCACGCTCTCGCCAGGCTCGTCGTGGACGGCTATCCGATCGCGGCGCCGTTGCTTCGAGCCTCCCTCGACGCGCTGCGCCAGGCGCTCGCCGCCGGTCACCCCGTCGAGGATGCCGGCGGGGCACCGCCGTCCGGTTCGACCGAGCCCGCCGGCACGACGCCGTCGGCCGAGCCCGCCGGCACCGTCGGGCCGCCCCTCCACGTGCTGCGGCGCGGACTCGGCCACGACACCACAGACGACGACGATCTGCACTGGTTGGCACTCGGATGCCTCGTGTCGCGAATACTCTCCGACGATGCCGCGTACGACGAGCTCACCGATCTGCAGCTGCGGCTCTGCCGCGAAGTCGGCGCCCTCTCTCTGCTGCCGATGGCCATGGCGGAGCGACTGTCCATGCTGCTGTGGAGCGGACAGGTGACGGCGGCGGTCTCGCTCACCGATGGCATCCGGCCGATCATCCAGGCCACCGACAACCCGCCCACTTTGAACCGTTCGCTGTGGCTGCACAGTTTTCGAGGCGACGAACCGACTGCGCTGAACATCATCGAGAAACCGGCAGACGAGATCGTCCGCCGTGGCGAAGGTCAGTGGCTCATCTCGCTCGGATTCTGCAGCGCTGTGCTCTTCAATGCACTCGGACGGTACTCCGATGCCGTTGCGGCGACGGACGGGGTTGCTGGGCATCCATTCGACATCGGGCTGGCCCAGTGGATGCTTCCCGAGCGCGTCGAGGCGGCGGTGCGTGCCGGCAAGCTCGGGGTGGCACGGGCATCCCTCGACCGCCTGAACGAGATGGCGGAGGCTTCCAGCACCGATTGGATGCTCGGAGTCGCGGCCCGGTGCGCGGCTCTCGTCGCCGACGGTGATGAGGCCGAGGGGCTCTACCTGAGCGCGCTCGAGGTGCTCGGCCGCACGCGTGCCGCGCTCGCGGTCGCACGAACGCACCTCGTCTACGGGGAATGGCTCCGCCGGGCGAATCGCCGAGTGGAGGCGCGGGATCAGCTGCGCATCGCGCACGACATGTTCGGCGACATGGGCGTGGTTGGCTTCGCCGAACGCGCCAGGAGAGAGCTCTTCGCCACTGGCGAGACCGTGCACCGCCGTGCGGACGCACTGGACGATCTCACCTCGCAGGAGCTGCAGATCGCCATGCTCGCGGCCGGCGGCGGTACCAATCCGGAGATCGGCGCACAGCTCTACCTGAGTCCGCGCACCGTGGAATGGCACCTGCGCAAGGTGTTCACCAAACTCGGGATCAGTTCGCGTCGCCAGCTCGCCGGAGCGTTGCGCAAGACCGGGCTGACCACGTAAGAGGATGCGTCCGCCTCCCGGATGCACGTCTGCGCATCGCCGCCTTCGACGCACGTCCCCCTGGTTGCGTACCCGGGCGGCTGGGCTCGCTCCACCAGGGGTCATGACGGGCGCGAGCCGACCACGTGCCAGGCGAGCCTGGGCATATGAATATCACCGGATACCCACAGGACCCACAGCCAACGCGTGGGACGACGGCGCAAGCCCGCCTCGCCCACGCACCGCGCTTCTCGCGCTCACGGCTCATCGCCGCCTTCACCGTGCTCTCTGCCCTGGTCATCGCGTGGGCGATCGCCGGCCCGACCACGGCAAACGCCGCGCAACGCAGTGCAGCACCGCTCGTCGTCGGCACCAATGCAGGCCAACTCAAAGGCATCGGCAATGACGGTGCACGCGAGTTCCGCGGTGTGCCGTACGCCGCCCCGCCGACCGGCGACCTGCGCTGGCGCGCCCCGCAGGACGTCGCGCACTGGTCGGGTGTGCGGGATGCGTCGACCTACTCACCCGTGTGTCCACAGGATCCGATCAGCCCCAATGGCTCGAGCGAAGACTGCCTCTACCTGAACGTCACCACGCCGACCGCAACGAGCGCTAAGTCGCTTCCGGTGATCGTGTTCCTTCACGGCGGCGGGTTCGAGTTCGGCGAGGGCGCGGATTACGACGCCGACAAGCTCGCGAATTCGAACTCCGGCGCCGTCGTCGTCACGATCAACTACCGGCTCGGTCTGCTCGGCTTCCTCGCCCACCCGGCCCTTGCCGATCACGCCGGCGGCCCGACAGGAAACTACGGTCTGATGGACCAGCAGGCCGCCCTGCGGTGGGTGAAGACGAACATCGCTTCCTTCGGGGGCGACGCACACAACGTCACTCTCGCCGGACAGTCCGCAGGAGGTCTTTCGGTTCTGCAGCAACTGGTATCGCCCGGTGCGAAAGGCCTCTTCCAGCGGGCCGTGATCGAAAGCGGTGCGTTCGCTCCGAAGCAGAAGTCTCTGGCTCAGGCCGAAGCCGAGGGGAAGGCGACCGCGACTGCGCTGGGCTGCGCCGACCAGAGTGCCGAATGCCTGCGCAGTGTGCCGGTCGACACCCTCGTGGCCAACCAGCCTCTGTCGATCACGCCGGGCGTCGTAGACGGTGCGGTCGTCAAGCAGTCCGTCGGCGCTGCGATCGCCACCGGCAACTTCGCGCGAGTGCCGATCATCAACGGTTCGAACACCAGCGAAGAGCGCATCTTCACCGAACTCGGCCTCACCGTGTCGAAGGGCGCGACGAAGGTCCTGTCGGGTCCGAACCCGGTGACCACAGAGAACTACCAATCGACCCTTGCGACGGTCTTCGGGGTGTCGCAGTCCGCCGCTGCCCGCATCGCCGCACAGTACCCGCTGTCGAAGTACGCGACGCCGAACCACGCGTTCAGCACCGCAGCATCCGATGCGAACTTCTCCTGCCCTGCGATCGCCCTGGATGCTGCGGCCTCTCTCTGGACTCCGACCTACGGCTACGAGTTCAACGACGGCAACGCACCGTGGCGGGACGCTGCCGACACGCTCGGCGCTCCTCTGGAAGCGACACACGCGTCCGAACTGCAGTATCTGTTCGACCTGCCCAACGCGCTCCCTGGAACGCTCTCGGCGGATCAGCAGAAGCTCGCGGCCACCATGCGCGGCTCGTGGACGCAGTTCGCGGCAACCGGTGCTCCTGCCACCGCAGGTCAGCAATGGCCGAAGTTCGACATCCTGCACCACAAGACGCTCTCGCTGGTCGCACCGACACCACAGGCGAAGACGGACTTCGCGAGCGCCCACCATTGCGGGTTCTGGGCGACCGTCGCCCTGACCACTGGGTGGTAGATCCTCG
>DASZMW010000128.1:0-9887 GCA_035551735.1 Humibacter sp.
CGGCCTCTGCCAGATAGTCCGTGAGCTCCTCGGCCATCTTCTTCGTGAGCGTGGTGACGAGCACACGTTCGTTGCGCTCCACCCGCAACCGGATCCCTTCGAGCAGGTCGTCGATCTGGCCCTTCGTGGGTTTGACGACCACCTCGGGGTCGATGAGCCCAGTCGGGCGGATGACCTGCTCGACGATGCCGTCCGCCACGCCCATCTCGAAGCGTCCTGGCGTCGCGGACATGTACACCGTCTGGCCGACCCGCTGCTCGAACTCCTCCCACGTCAGTGGTCGGTTGTCGAGCGCGCTGGGCAGCCGGAATCCGTGCTCGACGAGCGTGCGCTTGCGCGAGGCATCCCCCTCGTACATGGCGCCGATCTGCGGAACCGTGACGTGGGACTCGTCGATGATCACGAGGTAGTCATCGGGAAAGTAGTTGAGAAGACAGTTCGGCGCCTCGCCGGGCGCGCGGCCGTCGATGTGCCTCGAGTAGTTCTCGATGCCGGAGCAGAACCCGATCTGCTCCATCATCTCGATGTCGAACGTGGTGCGCATGCGCAGCCGCTGAGCCTCGAGCAGCTTGCCCTGGCGCTCGAGTTCTTCCAGCCGTTCGGCGAGCTCGATCTTGATCGTGCCGATCGCGCGCTGCATGGTCTCGGGGCTCGCGGCATAGTGCGTCGCGGGGAACACCGAGACGGCGTCGAGCTGCTTGATCACCTCGCCGGTGAGCGGATGCAGCGAGTACAGCGCCTCGATCTCGTCACCGAACAGCTCGATGCGGATGGCGTGCTCCTCGTACACCGGGATGATTTCGATGGTGTCGCCCCGCACCCGGAACTTGCCGCGCGAGAAGTCGACGTCGTTGCGCTGGTACTGCATGTTCACGAACATGCGGATGATCCGGTCGCGACCGATGTTCTGTCCCACTTGCAGGGCGGCCATCGCGTCGAGGTACTCCTCGGACGAGCCGAGGCCATAGATGCACGACACCGTGGACACCACGACGACGTCTCGCCTGCTGAGCAGCGAGTTCGTCGTCGAGTGCCGCAGCCGCTCCACCTCCGAGTTGATGGACGAGTCCTTCTCGATGAAGGTGTCCGTCTGAGGAACGTAAGCCTCTGGCTGGTAATAGTCGTAGTACGAGACGAAGTACTCCACCGCGTTGCGCGGCATGAGATCGCGGAACTCGTTGGCGAGCTGGGCTGCGAGCGTCTTGTTGTGCGACAGGACGAGGGTCGGGCGCTGCACCTGCTCGATCAGCCAGGCGGCGGTCGCCGACTTTCCCGTGCCCGTTGCGCCGAGCAGCACGACGTCGGTCTCTCCAGCGTTGATGCGGGCCGCAAGCTCCTTGATCGCCTGCGGCTGGTCGCCACTGGGAACGTATTCGCTGACAACCTCGAAGGGGCGGACGGCACGGGTTGGCTGCATGGGATCAAGTGTAGGAAGAGCCCCTGACGGTCGCGGAGGATCACGCTGAGGGCGGACAGGTGGTGATTCGACACCCAGTGCAATTCACAGCAGAATCGTGAGAATCGCATTCGGTTCCCTTACGGCCTCGGAGTAAATTCCAGAGAAACCCCTCAGGAACACCGACGGATCGGCACATGACGACGACTGAAACCACCACCCAGACGAAGCACAGAGGAACGCCGATCCTGTTCCATCGTCGTCGAGGCCGAGTGGTGATCCTGCTCTGCGTCATGTACTTCATCGCGTACTTCGACCGGAACAACATCGCCACCGCCGGTCCGAGCATCATCAAGGAGTTTCACCTCTCCAACGCACAGTTCGGACTGGCGGCCTCCGTGTTCGCCCTGTTCTACGCGTTGCTGCAGGTCTTCGGCGGATGGATCGGCGAGAAGATCGGTCCGCGCCGCGGCCTTCTCATCCTCGGCCTGCTGTGGGGCCTTTCGACGCTCTTCACGGGCCTCGTCGTCGGCCTCGTCACGCTCCTGATCGCTCGCGCCATCCTAGGGTTCAGCGAATCGGCCACGTTCCCGACGGCCACTCACGCGATGAGCAGGTGGGTCCCGAAGGATCGGAACGGCTTCGTGCAGGGCATCGTGCACTCGGCATCCCGCCTCGGCACCGCCGTCGCGCCCATCGTGGTGGCGGCAATCATCATCTGGTCGGGATGGCGTGCCTCGTTCATCTACATCGGCATCCTGAGCATGCTGTGGGCGCTCGTCTGGTACGCGATGTTCCGCGATCGGCCCAAGGAGGTGAAGGGCATCACCCAGCAGGAGCTCGCGGAGGTTCCCGAGATCCCGAAGGCGGCCGACCTTCCGCCCGTGCCCTGGAAGCGCCTGATCAAGACCATCCTCCCCGTCACGCTCGTCGACTTCGCCTACGGCTGGGTCGCGTGGGTGTTCTTCACCTGGATTCCGACGCTGCTGTCGACCATCTACCACCAGAATGTCGCGGGGTACGGCTTGCTGACCTCGCTCATCCTGGTCGGCGGAGTCGTCGGCGATACGCTGGGAGGCGTTGCGAGCGACTGGTTGCTGCGTCGCAACGGCAACGCTCGAGCTGCCCGTCGCACGCTGCTGCTGATCGGATTCATCGGCGCGGGCGTGTGCCTGGTTCCTCTGGTGTTCACTCCCCCGCTGACCCTCGCGGTGGTGGCCCTCGCACTGTCGTTCTTCTTCCTCGAACTGACCAACGCCCAGCTGTGGGCCATTCCGATGGATGTCGCCCCGATGTGGTCGGGAACGGCAAGCGGAATGATGAACACCGGCTTCGGCGTCGCCGGCATCATCTCCCCCATCGTCGTCGGTGCCCTCGTCGACTGGACAGGCGGATTCGCGTGGCCGTTCGGCCTCTCGATCGGCATCCTCGTCGCAGCCACCGTTCTCGCCGGCCTGATGCGGCCGAAGCTCGTGCAGCCCACTGTGCCTGCCGAGGACGCGGCGATCACCGGGCAGGCATAGACCGCGCTCAACCCGGCGGCACCTCGATCTGCTTGCGTCGGTGCGCACGAGGGCTGTACCTGCGTCCAGTGAGCGCGAGGCTCAGCGGGGTACGGCGGGCGACCTCGGTGATCAGTACCGCCCCGATGATCACCAGGATGTACGCGACCAGCGTGAGCCACGGCGTCGGCACGGTGTGCTCGAGCCAGTCGTCGCCAGCCCAGAGCAGAATCCAGAGCACGAGCGGGTGCGAGAGGAAGATGCCGAACGAGCGGTCGGATGCCATGTCGACGGTGCGCGCCATGAACGACTCCTTGCGGCGTCGATCCGCCCACCACGTGCCGACGGCGAGGAAACCGAGACCCACCGCGACGCTCCAGACGATCACGATCGGTTGCATCGGCGTTCCCGCACCGTAGTAGCTGTGGCCCATCGCGACCTCGAGCCAGTAGAAGGCGATCATGATGGCGCCGGAGCCGAGCACCAGCCATCCGATGAGTGCACGGTGCGATCGGATCCACGGCAGGAATGCCTTGGCGTGATCGGCTGCGACGGCGCCCGCGATCACGAAGAACGAATAGGTGAAGACGATCTGCTTCGCCCAGTCGCCGTACCAGCCGGTCGTCGCCGGTGCGTAGTGGTACCACGACATCAGCCCGGCCTGAATGACAAGGGCGACCAGCATCAGGAGCCAGTGCTTGCCCCTGCTACGGCGCACGAGCCACAGGATGACCGGAACGAGCAGGTAGACCTGCATCGTCACGAGCAGGAAGTACAGGTGGTACCAGGCGCTGCCGGTCAGGGTCGCGAAGACGAACTTCACGCCGAGGTCCACGAGGGTTCCCGTCGGGTGGTGCAGGTACCCGGCGACCACGTAGATCGCCGACCACACGACATACGGAACGCCGACCAGCAGAAAGCGCTTCGGCCAGAACTTGCGCATCGGCACCGGCCGCGCGTCGTACGTGTAGATGAGCACGAACGCCGTCAGCGCGAAGAACACCTCGCGGGTGAAGTGCAGCAGATCCAGCAGCATGTACAGGCCGATGTCGTTCGGCCCTGCGGTGTGGCTCGTGGTGTGGACGCCGATCACGCAGACGAAGGTGAGGATGCGCACGATGTCGATCTCGTAGAGGTGACGGGCGCGCTTGTGGTGGTGTTGGGCATCCGTTCCCGGGGTCACCGGTCGGGGTGCCGCCTCGTCGGTCATTCTGCGTTCGCCGCGGAGTCCGCGATGGCCGACCGCAGTCGTACCCGTTGCACCTTGCCGGTCGCAGCGCGCGGAACGTCGTCGACCACGGTGATGGTTCGCGGACGCTTGAACCTCGGCAGGCGATCCTCGGCGAGTGCTGCGAGCCGCTCGACCAGGGTGCGCTCCTGCTCGTCGCTGCGCGCCGCCTCGGCCGGGATGACGAAAGCGACCGGTACGAAGCCCAGAACGTGGTCGGGCGCGCCGACGACGACCACCTCACGCACCTCCGGGTCGGTGAGCAGCACCTCCTCGACCTCCAGCGGGTAGACCTTTTCGCCTCCGCGATTGATGACGTCGTCGACGCGCCCGGCGAGCATCACGTAGCCGTCGTCATCGAGCGAGCCGAGGTCGCCCGTGCGCAGCCAACCGTCCGCGTCGAAGCGGTCGGCAGCGGCGCCACCGAAATACGACGTCACGACGCCGGGCCCGCGGATCCAGAGTTCTCCGACGGTGCCCGTAGGTACCGCCTTGCCGCCGTCCCTCACCTCGACCTCGGTGCCGACCGGGATGCCGACGGTTCCGTGACGGGGAGCATCCACCGGGGTGGCCGTGATCTGACTCGACGCCTCGGTCATGCCGTAGCTGACGACGAGCTGAATGCCGTCGAACGCGTCGGCGACAGGTCCGGGCAACGGAGCCGACGCGGTACGGATGAGCCGGAGCCGTGGCGGCGCTGCGATCGGCTCCGTCGCGAGGACGGCCAGGATGGTCGGAACCGCGTTGATCCACGAGATGTCACGCTGCGCCATGAGTTGCCAGAACCCGGTGCGGTGGAACCGGCGGTCGAGCACCAGCGTCGACCCGGCGGACAGCGTCGAGAGCAGGCCGACCACCTCGGCGTTGATATGGAAAAGCGGAAGCGAGTTGTAACCGCGGTCCTCGGGCGTCAGCCGGAGGTGATCAGCGACCGCTGCGCCGACGAAGAGCAGTTGGTCGGCACCGAGTTCGACGCCCTTGGGCGTGCCCGTCGAGCCAGAGGTGAACAGCATGGCCGAGCCGCCTGGTCGGAACACGGATGCCTCTGGGCGTCCGGCAGGCTCGCCGTCGAGTCGCGGTGGGGCGATTCTGTCCACGCCGGACGCGGCCGCGCGAGCATCGGCGGCCGTGACCAGAACCTTGGGCCCGTCGACGAGCTTGGAGAGACGGGCGATGTCGTCGGAGGTGAGCGCCGGGTCGAGCGGCACGGAACGGTGTCCTGCCGCGACCGCTCCGAGGTGGGCGACGGCGAAGGCGAGTGGATCGGGCTCGTCGATGAAGACCGTCGTGCGCGCCGGCAGTGCGGCGCCGACGATGAAGGAGGATACGGCGTCGAGCATCTTCGCGTAGGTCAGTGCCGTCTCGCTGCGCGCATCCTCGAGGTAGTTGCGATCGCCGTCTTCTGCGGCCCTGAGCTCCAGCAACTCACCGAGCGACGCGGTCAGGACATCGTCCGTTTTCTCCCTGGTCACCTTTCGATGCTAGCCGCGGCATCCTATGTGCGGCCCGTGTGCGCGCTGTCCGAGGACCGTGCGGTAATCGTCGCGGGACGGATCGGTGAGAAGGTGTGCCGGAGCATCCAGGTCCATTGCGCTTCGAACACCGGGTGTCCGGAGGATGCGCCGGGGCTGGCATCCGTCACGGAACGATCGTGCGCCTGAACCGGTGTGCCGAGCGCGTAGTGCGAGACGAAGAGATGGGCGCCGGCGACGGGTGCGCCCGTGTCGATGGCGGAGCGGATGCCCATCGCCCGCCAGGACCCGACGATGCGTGCCGCGTACATGTCGCTCGCGTCGTCGAACCCATACATGCGGGAGACGGGCGTCGTGCCCGGCGAGTGCATCCAGGTCGGGATGACGCCTCGGTCGTCGTCCACCGGAGAGGAGAACATGATCACGCCACGCAACCCGTGCAGGTGGGAGATGAAGGCCGCCTCTCCCCCGCCCTGAGAGTGACCGGCGACTACGATGTCTTTCCACACCGGGCGATCGAGCGAGAGGTATTGGGACCAGTGGCCGGCCGGGTCCCGTCTGTTCGCCGCGTCGATGGCTGCGGCGAAGCGAGGCAGGATTCCACCCCCGTGCCCGACGCGGCTGAATCGCGAGGGCGTTCCTCCGTTGAGGCGGTTGGTCTGCACGCTCGTGTAGCACGTGGCGTCCGCCTGGCACGTGCGGGCGATCGAGCGACCCGTGTTGTGGTACTCGAGCGACAGCACGTGGTACCCGACCCGGGTGGCGGTGTCGGCGAACGCCAAGTAGTCGGACGGCACGGCGCGCGTCGCCGGCAGGAAGAGCAGGAGCGGTCCATGTGCGTGCCCGGCCGCCGGACGCTCGACGACGTCGGCTGCGTTCGGCCGGGGAACGTCCGGATGGAGGAAATGACGCACTGGCCGCTCCGCCGCCGACGCGGGCGCCGGAAGCCACGACAGAGCCGCCGCGACCACTGCGACCAAGACGCATGCCGCGACCATGCACACGCGAATCGGCCACCTCACGACGCAAAGATATCCGCGCAAAGCGTGGAGTAAGGCCAGCCGCGGCCGTTTCGCCGCTGAGGGTGCGCTCAGGCGGCCACAGGTACCTCGCCTGGTGCGGTGTCGCTGGCGGATACCGCGCGTGCACCGAGCGAGATCAGCCGGTCCGCGACACGCGCCTCCTCGGCGTCGTGCGTGACGAGGACCGTGACCGCGTCGGTCAGAGCGCCGCGCAGATCGGCCATCAACTCTGCCGACGCCTGTTCGTCGAGTTGCGCCGTCGGTTCGTCGATGAGCACGACGTCCCCCCCGGTCAGCAGCGTCCGTGCGACGGCGAGGCGTTGGCGCTGGCCGCCAGACAGCCTGCCGCCCGCAGGACCGATCCTGGTGTCGAGGCCTTCGGGCAGCGTCGCGACGAGAGAGGCGAGTCCGACACGGGTCAGCACATCCGTCATCTCGGTGTCGGTTGGCCGATCGTCACGGCCTCGGGCGATGGCGAGGTTCGCACGTAGGGTGGAGTCGAACAGGTGGCCGTCTTGCGGACACCATGCCACGCGGGTGCGGAGGGCGTGGGGCGAAACGGCGGAGGCATCCATCGCCTCGTTACCACTGACGAGTCGATAGCTGCCTTCGCCGGGATCGATGAATCGCAAGAGCAGCGCCAGCAGAGTCGATTTGCCGGAGCCGCTGGGACCGGTCACCGCGAGCCACTGGCCCTTGCCGACTGCGGCGGAGACATGCTCGAAGACGGCGCGGTCGGCGTCGTCGTAGCCGAATGCGACGTCGTCGAGCCCGATGCCTTCGATGATCGGAGCCCGGCCGCTTGCTTGGGCGTCATCAGCAGTGGAGGGCGCCGACGCCTCGGCGACCGTCCCCAGCACCTCGGCGAGAGCCGGTGCCTTCGCCGCGGCTGCGACACCGTCGCTGAACGGCTCGATCAGAGCCAGCGGAACGAGGGCGAGTACGGCGACCAGCTCGGGGCGGAGCGCGCCGGACGCCACGGCGCCGGCCGCCAGCGGAAGCAGCGCGACGGCGGTGGCGCAGCACGCCAACACCACGAGCGCGGAGGCTGCACCCTCGACGAAGGCGACGCGTCGTTCGCTCGCCGATGCCGCCAGGTCGGCGCGCCGGATGCGTGCGAGCACGCCGTCCGCAGCCCGAGGTGTGAGGTCATCACGGGCGATCAGCAGACCGGTGAACGTGGTCAGCACTGCATCGCGGGCGACCTCGCCACGACGAGCGGCGATCCGCGCGCCGGCCGCGGCGACTGCCGGTGCAACGAGCAGCGCGATGGCGCCGCATCCGGCGATGAGAGCCGCGGCAGGCGGGTAGATCAGCGAGAGCGTGACGAGCGCGCCGACGAAGACGACGGCCGCGGTGATCGCCGGTTGCACGACCCGGGGCACCAGATCCCGAACGCGATCGGCGGCACCCACCAGCGTGCGCAGGGTGTTCGTGGCCGAGAGGGCAGACCTGCCGGCCGGTCCCTTCGCCGCGAGTCCTCGCCAGAGGCGCAGCCTGAGCCCTGTGACGGCGCGCAGCACGGCGTCGTGGGTGAGCAGCCGCTCCGCGTATCGCAGTGCTGAGCGACCGATGCCGAAGAACCGCACGCCCACGATGGCGACGAGCAGGTACATGATGGCCGGTTCCTGGCTGGCGCGGACGATGAGCCAGCCGGAGACCGCGGTGAGGGCGATGGCGAACGCGGTCGAGAGAATGCCGACCGACACGGCGGCGACCATGCGCCAACGGACCGGCCGGAGGAATGCGGCGAGTTCGGCGACGGCCGGTCTTCCTGCCCGCCTCCCGCGAAGCGCGGCAGGTTCGGCGGCGGTCGCCGTCAGGCGGAGCGGAGCGGATGTCGTCTCCTCCTCGCCGCCCGCCTCACGTCGTGCGGTCAGCGTCCTCCGCGACCGTGCCGATGCGCCGACGGCGACGACCTCGTCCGCGAGATCCTGCAACGCCGGGTCGTGAGACGCGAGCACGACGGCCGCTCTCCCCCGAAGCTCGGCGATCTCGCGGCGCAGACGGGAGGCCGACCTGTCGTCGAGATGGGCGGTCGGCTCGTCGAGAAGCACGAGACGCGCCCCCGCATCGACGGCGGCGAGCGCTCGGGCGAACGCCAACCTTCGCGCCTCTCCCGGACTGAGTTCGTCGGGTGAACGGCCGGCGAGACCGGCGAGACCGACGCGGTCGAGCAGGGCGACCGCATCCACGTCGGGTGCGCCGTAGAGTGTGACCTCGTCGGCGAGCGTGGCGGACGAGAAGCGCGGATGCTGCGGCATCCAAACGGTCGCATCAAACGGCGGCAGCGACAACTCGCCCGCTACCGCCGCGTCGGGTTCGAGCAGGGCGCCGCGGCCGGCGAGCACCGACAGCACTGTCGACTTTCCGGAGCCGCTGAAGCCGGAGAGCAGCGTGATGCGACCCGGCGTCGCCGTGAACGAGAGCGACCTCACCGCGGGTTCGCTGCGCTGTCGATACGTGACCGAGAGATCGCGCACGGCGAGTGTCGACGAGGTGAGAGCCGTCAGCGCGTTCCGGAACGGCGTGCGTTCGAACACGGAACGCACCCGGCGAAGAGCCTCGCGCCCTGTGTCGCTGGCATGGAATGCTGCACCGATCTCGCGGATGGGCGCGTAGCACTCCGGCGCGAGGATGAGCGCGACGAGACCGGCTTCGAGGGTGAGCTGACCGTTCAGAAGCCGGACGCCGACCAGCACTGCCACGATGGCGACGGAGATCGTGGAGAGCAGGTCGAGTGCCAGGGCAGAGAGGAACGCGGTGCGCAGCGCCGTCATGCTCCGCACGCGGTGGTCGTCGGAGATGTCCGCCAGCGCACGCGACTGCTCTCTGTCCCGTCCGAGACCGACCAGCACGGGGAGTCCGCGGGCGAGTTCGACGAGATGATCCGATAGCCGGCCGAGCGCATCGAGTGACGCGGCGACCCTGTCCCTCGTGTGCATGCCGATGAGCGCCATGAACAGCGGCACCAACGGCACCGTGACCACGATGACGAGTGCACTGACCCAGTCGGCGGCGAGGATGCGCACCCCGACAAGCAGCGGAACGGTCGCCGCTGTCACCAGCGAGGGCAGGTACGACGTGTAGTAGGCATCCAGATCGTCGAGCCCGGACGTCACCACTGTCGTCTCCGCGCCGACTCCTTCGCCGCGACCGTCGAGCATGGCGCGCGCTGCTCGCGCGCGCAGGTGCCGTTTCACGCCGGCGGCGGCGGACTGCGACGCAACGCGCAGTCCCCAGACCGACGCGGCTCGAATGACGGCG
>DASZMW010000129.1:0-2187 GCA_035551735.1 Humibacter sp.
CGGGTGGCGCGTTGACCGGTTGAGACCGCCATCGCTTCTGGCACGCAGCAGCGTCTGGCTGTCCGGGTCGGCCGTGTTCGTCGCGCTCGCTCTCTCGACGCCTCTCCATCAGCCATCAGCGCTTCTCGGAAAAGCGACCGATTTCGCGGCGATGCCGATAGAACGGTAGGCAGGGTATCCGCCGCCCTGTCGCACACCGCATCACGGAGGATCGCATGGGAACGCTCATCCTGAGACTGGTCGTCGGTCTGCTCTTCGTCGGGCACGGTCTGCAGAAACTCGCAGGGCTCTTCGGAGGCGGCGGGTTGAAACAGACGGAAGCGACGATGGATGCGATCGGCATGCATCCCGCGAATCTTCAGGCCCGCGCGGCCGGCCTCGCCGAAACCGCCGGAGGTGCTGCGCTGGCTCTCGGCGTCGCCACGCCCTTTGCGTCCGCCGGGCTGATCGCGACGATGCTGACGGCCGTTCGCAAGGTGCACGCGAAGAACGGACTCTGGAACTCGAAGGGCGGCGCCGAGTTCAATCTCGTGATGATCGCCGCCGCGGTTCTGCTCGCCGAGCGCCCTGGCAAGGCATCGGTCGACGGTGCGTTCGGTCGCTCCAAGTGGGGCACCGGCTGGGCCGTCTTCGCCGTGCTCGCCGGAGCGATCGGCTCGAGTCTCGCGATTGCAGCGGGCAGGCGGTTCGCGCCCGTGACTTCGGCCGAGGGTGACGACGCCACGGGCGCCGACGACGACGGCACAAGCGGTGAGTAGACATCCGCTGATCCACGCGTTCTCCGACAACGCGGACGCGGACTACGAGGTCCGCACCGTGCTGGGCTCCGCATACACCGGCGCCGCCGACATTGGCGAGGTTCTCGCCGCGCTCGAGTCGGTCAAGGGCAAGGGCCACCGCGGATGGTTCGAGGCCTGGCTGGCGCTCGGCGATCGCATCGCTGCCGACGCAGGTGTTGCACATGGCAAGAGGCACGACGCGAGCGCGTCGGGGGCTTATCTGCGGGCATCCGGTTACTACGCGGTCGCGGTGAATGCGGCGTCGGCGCTCGACTCGGATGACGAGCTGCTCACGACCTTCCGCAAGCATCGTGCCGCGTGGGACGGGTTCGTCGACACCACGACACAGGCGCGCGCGGAGCGGGTCGCGATTCCGTACGAGGGGACGACGCTGCCGGGATACGTGTTCCGGCCGCGCGAGGCATCAGCTTCGACACCGCTCCTGATCGGCACGAACGGCAGCGACGGATCACTCACCTCGATGTGGACGTCGTGCGTCTTCGGCGCCCTGCAGCGCGGATACACCGTGCTCGTCTATGACGGTCCCGGCCAGCAGTCGATGCTCTTCGAGCAGAACACGACGTTCCGCCCCGACTGGGAGGCCGTGCTGACGCCGGTGCTCGACTTCGCGCTCGGCCTCGGTGGCGTGGATGCGAGACGCACCGCCGTGTACGGCATCAGCCAAGGCGGCTACTGGGTGCCTCGGGCGCTGGCCTTCGAGCACCGCTTCGCCGCAGCCATCGCCGACCCCGGTGTCGTGGATGTGTCGGCGTCGTGGACGTCGCATCTGCCGAAGAGCATGCTCGAACTCATCGACAAGGGCGAGAACGAGAAGTTCGACAGAGACATGGCGCTCGGGCTCAAGTTCCAGCCGGAGAACGCGGTCACCTGGGCGTTCCGCGCACGCCCCTACGGTGCCCTCGGATACGCCGAAACGATCGGCGAGGTACGCAAGTACGACCTCGGGAAGGTCGCCCAGCGGATCACGACGCCGCTGCTGATCACGTCGCCGGAGGGCGAGCAGTTCTGGCCGGGCCAGTCCGAACGGCTCGCGAAGCTGGCACAGGATGTCTCGACTCTCGTGCCCTTCACCGCCGCCGAAGGCGCCGACCTGCACTGCCAGCCCCTCGCACGCGCGTTGACCGACGAGCGCATGTTCGACTGGCTCGACGAACGCTTCGCGCAGGTGGGATCGGAGGACGCATGAAAATCGTCGTCATCGGAGCAACCGGTCACGTCGGCGGCTATCTCGTCCCTCGTCTGGTGCGCGCCGGGCATTCCGTGATCGCTCTGTCGCGTGGACTCCGTGCGCCGTACCGCGCCGACGACGCGTGGGAGGCGGTCGAGCGTATCGACGTCGACCGTGCGGCCGAGGATGCCGCGCGACCAGATCGATCCGCACGCGACG
>DASZMW010000130.1:0-3835 GCA_035551735.1 Humibacter sp.
ACTTCCTGCCGCTGATCATGCTGAACACGCCGTCGCTCTTCCCGGTGACCGTGGGGCTCGCGCAATGGCAGGCCACGGCATCCGCCGGCGGTGGAGCGCAGGTGCTGTTCTCCACGGTGCTGACGGGCGCGTTCGTGTCGATCATTCCGCTGATCGTGGCGTTCCTCTTTCTACAGCGCTATTGGCAGTCCGGCATCGCCACCGGGAGCGTCAAGGGATGACCCGTCTTCGCCCCGAACCGCAGGGCTAGGGTGATTCGTCATGGGGGATGACGCTCGCATCGAGCGCAGCGCGGGCGTGCGCGATGTCGCCGCGCTCGCCGGCGTGTCGCCCCAGACGGTGTCGCGGGTGATCAACGAGCATCCGAGCGTGCGGGATGAGACGCGGCAACGCGTGCGGGATGCGATGCGCTCCCTCGGCTACCGCGTCAACAACGCCGCACGAACGCTCGGCACCAGGCGCACGCACACCCTCGGTGTGATCGCGTCGAACGCGGCGCTGTTCGGGCCGTCGGTCGGCGTGGTCGCGCTCGAATCAGCGGCGCGCTCGGTCGGCCGCTGGGTGACGACGGCATATGCGGATGCCGCGGACGAAGCGTCGATCGAGGCATCCCTCGACCATCTGCTCGCGCAGGGCGTCGACGGGGTCATAATTGTCGCTCCGCGGCTGGACTCTGTCTCATCGCTCGCGCGGAGGCATCCGACACTGAACGTCGGTGCCTTGCCGTCGGCGGACGGTGCCCGTGCTCAAGCGAATGGCGCCGGCCTCGCGGTCGGGCACCTGCTGGAGTCGGGTCATCGCCGGATCGCCCGCGTCGGTGGCCCCGGCGACTGGCTCGAGGAGGTCGCACGCGAGCGCGGATTCGCGGATGCCCTCCGCGTCGGGGGACTGGATTCTCTGGCAGCGTCTCCCGTCGCGCACTGGTCGGGCGACTGGTCTGCGGCGTCGGGTGCCGCGCTCGCGCCGGAGATCGCGGCGGCCGTGCGCACCGGAGTGGGGCCGACAGCGGTGGTCGTCGCCAACGACCAGATGGCGCTCGGCCTGATCTCGGGGTTGGCGGCGGAAGGCATCCGGGTGCCCGAGGATCTGTCGATCGTCGGTTTCGACGACAACACCGACGCGGAGTACTACCGTCCGGCGCTCACCACGGTGCGCGTCGACACCGACGGCGAGGCGCGGCGCAGCGTCGCCGAGGTGCTCGGGTTGGATGCGACGGGCGACGTCGCGCCGCCGCGACTCGTGGTGCGCGGGTCGACGTCACGGGTGCGGTGATGTCCGGGTGCCGCGGATGCCGTGTCGCATGATGGCGTTGCGTGGTGCTCCGCGTGCGAATGGCGTTCGGGGTGGCACTACGAAATGGGACCGGTAACATTACTGGGAGCACGAGACTGATGGAGGTACCCGTGACGGATCCGAATGCGGATGTCGAGGCAGCGATCCAGCGCACGCGCGAGGAGGTCGCATCCCTGCACGCCGAGCTGGTGCGCTACGGGTTGGTGGTGTGGACGGGCGGCAACGTCTCCGGACGCGTTCCCGGTGCCGACCTTTTCGTGATCAAGCCGTCCGGTGTCTCGTACGACGACCTGGCGCCGGCGAACATGATCCTCTGCGATCTCGATGGCAACGTCATCCCCGGTAGCGCAGGCAGCGACCGCTCGCCCTCCAGCGATACCGCGGCGCACGCATACGTCTACCGGAATATGCCTGCGGTCGGTGGCGTCGTTCACACCCATTCGACCTACGCCGTGGCCTGGGCGGCGCGTGGGGAAGAGATCCCGTGCGTCATCACCGCGATGGCCGACGAATTCGGAGGCCCGATCCCGATCGGCCCGTTCGCGATCATCGGCGATGACTCGATCGGCCGCGGCATCGTCGAGACGCTCTCCGGCCACCGCAGCCGCGCCGTGCTGATGCAGAATCACGGGCCGTTCACGATCGGCGTGAGCGCGAAGGATGCCGTCAAGGCCGCCGTCATGGTCGAGGATGTCGCCCGCACCGTTCACATCGCACGCCAGGGTGGCGAGCTGGTCCCCATTCCGCAGCAGGCGATCGACAGCCTCTACGACCGTTACCAGAACGTCTACGGCCAGGCGACGGATGTCCGCAGGAGCGACTCGTGAGCGCCGAGCAGTCGGCAGCCGCCGCCATCCGCTCCGGCCGTGCAGTGCTCGGCATCGAGCTCGGCTCCACCCGCATCAAGGCCTGCCTGATCGGCGACGACCCGGCCGTGACCATCGCGACCGGTGGACACTCCTGGGAGAACCGCTTCGTCGACCGGCTGTGGACCTACACGCTCGACGACATCTGGACGGGCATCCGCAGCGCCTACGCCGACCTGATCACCGACGTGCGCAACCGCTACGGCGTCGAGCTCACTCAGCTCAAGGCGATCGGTGTCTCAGCCATGATGCACGGCTACCTGCCGTTCGACACCGATGGCGAGCTGCTGGTGCCGTTCCGCACCTGGCGCAACACGAACACCGGACCGGCCGCCGCGAAGCTGAGCGAGCTGTTCGGGGTGAACATCCCGCTGCGGTGGTCCGTCGCGCACGTGTATCAGGCGGTACTGGATGCCGAACCGCACGTCCCGCAGATCGACTTCACCACAACGCTCGCCGGCTACGTGCACTGGCGCCTCACCGGACGCAAGGTGCTGGGCGTTGGCGACGCGTCGGGAATGTTCCCGATCGATTCCGCCACCGGCGGCTACGACGAGAACCTGCTGCGCCGCTTCGACGACCTGGCCGGTTCCGGCCCCCTGGGCGCCCAGCTCGCTGAGCGAGCCGACGCACAGCTCCCTGAGCGAGCGAAGCGAGTCGAAGGGTCGACACACATCCCCGTAACACTCCCCTCCCGCCTAGCCGCCCTCCTCCCCGAGGTCCTCCGAGCCGGACAGCCGGCCGGCGAACTCACCTCCGACGGCGCCGCGCTGCTGGACCCCACCGGCACGCTGCAACCCGGCGCGCCACTCTGCCCGCCTGAGGGCGACGCCGGCACCGGCATGGTCGCCACCAACGCGGTCGCGCCGCGCACCGGCAATGTCAGCGCCGGCACGAGCATCTTCGCGATGGTGGTGCTGGAGCGTGCGTTGAGGCATCCGCACCACGAACTCGACCTCGTCACGACGCCTGCCGGCGACCCGGTCGCGATGGTGCACTGCAACAACGGCGCCAGCGAATTGGCGGAGTGGGTCGGCATGTTCAGCCGATTCGCCAGCGCAGCGGGCACGCCCCTCGATTCGGATGCCGTGTTCGAGGTGCTATTCCGCGAAGCGCTCGACGGTGAGGCCGACGCCGGTGGCCTGCTCGCATACAACTACCTCGCCGGCGAGCCGATCACTGCGACGGCAGAGGGGCGTCCACTGTTCGTGCGCACACCCGACAGCCGTTTCACGCTGAGCAACGTGATGCGCGCGCAGCTCTACGGCGTGTTCGGCACGTTGAGTCTCGGCATGCGCGTGCTCGCCGAAGAGGGCGTCGGACTCGATCGGATGCATGCCCACGGCGGCATCTTCCGCACGGCCGGTGTCGCGCAGCGCTTTCTCGCAGCGGCACTGGATGCCCCTGTGGCCGTCGCCGAGACCGCCGCTGAGGGCGGCGCGTGGGGCATCGCGGTGCTCGCCGCGTACCTGGATGAAGCATCCGACCGTGACCTGGCCGAATACCTGAGCGATCGGGTGTTCGCGGGCACCGGGACGCAGGTGATCGATCCGGTACCAGCCGACGTCGCCGGATACTCCGCCTACCTCGACCGCTACGGCGCGGGCCTGGCTATCGAACGGGTGGCCGCCGATGTTCTCTAGACCCTCCGCTGGTCGAGTAGCGCCGTCCGCAGG
>DASZMW010000131.1:0-5392 GCA_035551735.1 Humibacter sp.
ATCCAGACGAGAAGTGCGACCTTCAGCACCTCGAGCGCGATGTACGCGAAGTGCAGGTTGTTGCGAGGCATCGCTTCGGCCGTGTCGCCGGCACGCACGCGCCGGTCCATCAGAGGGCGCAGCAGCAACGCGCCCGCCGCGATCGCAACGAGCAGCGCGATCGCCAAGCCGAGCGACCAGGCCGACGCTTTGGCTCCCCGTGCCAGCACGGATCCGAGAAGTACGCAGGCGGCGACACCTTCGACGGCGTTGAGCGCACGGAATACGAGACGCCCGATGCCGACACCGATAGCGACGGTGACGCCGGGAGCGCGGAACTTGATCGGCGCCTCGAGGAACGAGATGCCCAGCACCAGGCCGAGCCACGCGAAGGCGACGGCGATCTGCAGTCCGAGGGCGACGGTCATGACGTGTCTTTCCGGTGGGTGTCCAGCGAGAATAAAGTGTGGCTGAGTCCTTTTTATCAGACGACAGGCGTACCAGGAGGAACAGGATGAGCGAGGCGAACATGGTGAGCAGGCTGACGCGGCTGCTCGGCGTTGAGGCGCCGATCGTGCTCGGACCCTTCGGCGGACTCTCGTCGGTGTCGCTCACCGCGACGGTGAGCGACCTCGGCGGCCTCGGGTCGTACGGGCTCTACGGGTACGACGCCGAGCGCATCCTGAAGACGGCGGATGCCCTGCGCGCAGCGACCTCGCACCCCTTCGCGCTGAATCTGTGGCTTCCGACCGGCGCCGAGCGTGACGCGACCGACGAGGAATACGCGCGTGCGGCGGAGGCGACACGACCCCTGTTCGAACGGGTCGGCATGAGCGTGCCGCAGCGGCCGGAACGCTACTTACCACCGTTCGAGGAGCAACTGGAAGCCGCGCTCGAGGCCCGGCCCGCGGCGCTGAGCTTCGTGTTCGGGGTGCCTGAGCGGAGCATCCTGGATGCCGCGCACGCACGCGGCATCGTCGTGCTGGGTGCGGCGACCACGGTGGACGAGGCTGTCGCGCTCGCCGCGGGCGGAATCGACGCGATCGTCGCGACGGGGGCCGAGTCCGCTGGGCACCGGGTGTCGTTCCTCGAGCCTGCGTCGCACTCGCTCGTTGGCACGTTCGCGCTCGTTCCCCAGGTGCGGGATGCCGTCGACGTGCCCGTCATCGCGGCCGGCGGCATCGCAGACCGCCGCGGTGTGGCCGCCGCCTTCGCGCTCGGAGCTGACGGAGTTCAGGTAGGCACCGGGTTCCTGCGCACCAGGGAGTCGGCGGCGAGCAACGCGCATCGCGCGGCCATCTCCGGAACGCCGGCGCACGCCAGTGTGCTCACGACGGCGATGAGCGGAAGGCTCGCGCGCGGGGCGGTCAACCTGGCGGTGCGCACGATCGAGCAGTCGGGAGCGGTCGCGCCGTTCCCGGTGCAGAACTGGCTCACGGGCCGGTTCCGTGCCGAGGCCGGAGTGCTGGGAGATGGCGAGTTGCAGTCGCTCTGGCTCGGACAGGCGAGCCGGCTCGCGCGGTGGGATGACGCGGCATCCGTGTTCGAAGAGCTCGCTGCCGGGATTCCGTCTGACGACTGACCCCGGCAGCACCAGACCGGTGCGCCGGGCCGACGACGGACGGCCCGGCGCACCGTCACATCAGGAGCGGACCGTGCACCTGGAGCCCTCGTCCAACGGCTCGACCCTCAGCGCAACATGGGCCAGCTGGCCGTCTCGCGGTCGTGACGGGCTCGGCCTACGCTGGCGGACATGGCCGATGAACGTTTCGACACGCCCGTCTATCTGAACCGTCTCACGCGGGCGGCGGGGTTGGTCGAGCTGGCAGGGCTCGACGCCATCGTGGTCTCGCCTGGACCCGATCTGCAGTATCTGCTCGGGTCGCGGGCGAGCACGTTCGAGCGGCTCACCGCTCTGGTGATCCCTCGGGAGGGCGATGCGTACGTCGTCGCGCCGCGCATGGAGCTCGCGGCGCTGCGAGCATCGGCGATCGGCGACGCCGGGCTCGAGGTTCGCGACTGGGTGGACGGGCAGGACCCTTACGCACTGGCTCTGAGTGGGCTGGGCGTCGTGCGCCGGCTCGGGGTGTCGGAGGCGATGCCCGCCTTGCACTCCGTGCCTTTGACCGTGACGGCGGATGCCGGCATCGAGCTCGCCACACCCGTGCTGCGCTCCCTGCGCATGGTGAAAGATGCCGCGGAGATCGCTGCGCTGCGCCAAGCGGGCGCCGCGATCGATCGTGTGCATGCCCGTGTCGGCGAATGGCTCAGGCCGGGCCGCACCGAGCGCGAGGTCGCGACGGACATCGCTCGCGCGATCGTCGAGGAGGGTCATGCCGCGGCCGACTTCGTGATCGTCGGCAGCGGTCCGAACGGTGCGGATCCGCATCACGAAGTGTCCGACCGCGTGATCGACGAGGGCGAGACGGTCGTCGTCGACATCGGAGGGCCGATCGCGCTCGGCTACAACTCCGACAGCACGCGCACCTATGCGACGGGGGAGGTGCGGGCGGACATCCTGGAGGCGTATTCGGCGCTCGAGAGCGCACAGCGTGCCGCAGTCGAGTCGGTGCGCCCAGGCGTGACGGCCGAGTCGGTGGATGCCGCAGCTCGCGACGTGCTCGCCGCCGTCGGCTTCGCCGACCGGTTCATCCACCGCACCGGCCACGGCATCGGCCTGTCTGTGCACGAGGAGCCGTACATCGTGGCAGGCAACGGCACCGTGCTCGAGCCTGGCATGGCCTTCAGTATCGAGCCCGGCATCTACTTCACGGGCGACTGGGGTGCGCGCATCGAAGACATCGTGGTCGTGACGGACGACGGCGTCGAGCCGCTCAACCTGCGCCCGCACGGCCTCGCAGTGGTGTGAAGCGGGGGCCGAAGCCTGGTCTGAAGCGGTGTCGGCTACGGCACGAAGACGATCCGCTCGCCCGGTACGTCCGGGGCCGCCCACATGTTCTCGACGTCGGACAACGGAGCTGTTCGCGGAGCGACGCCGATGGTGCCGGACTGAAGCTCCTCGACGAGGGAGGGCAGTTCGGCGAGATACTCGCGCGGAGAGACCGAGCCTTGACCGGAGCCCAGCAGGCGGAGGTTCGCAGACCGAAGGGCGGCCGACGGCACCTCGGCGGTAGCCCCGGCGACCGACCCGATCTCGATCCAATCGAGGCCTCTGCTCCGATCTTCGCGAGCCGTGAGGATGGCCACGATCGCCTGAGCGGCCGGCGGCCCCCACAGGTAGTCCAGCACGACGTCGACCTCGGCGGCGGCTGCGAGGTCTCGCGTGGTCGCGGCGGCATCGCCGGTAAGACGCACGACCTGGTCGGCGCCCAGACCGGTGAGTGCGTCCAGGCGCTGCTCGTCGCGTCCTGCGCCGATCACGTGGCCGGCACCGAGTCGCTTCGCCACCTGCACAGCGGCGGTGCCCGCGCTCCCCGTCGCACCGAGCACGAGCACGCTTGCGCCGGGGGCCAGTTGCACGCGGCGGCGTAGTGCCACCCATGACGACATCGCGGGGTTCATCGACGCTGCGACGCGCGCGACATCCGTTCCCTCCGGCAACCGGATGCTCCGCCGCACGTCGATCACGACCCGTTCGGCCAGCGAGCCGGAGGTGTCATCGTCGGCGACGAAGTACACGGTCTCGCCGTTCCGCAGGCGCGCGACCCCGTCGACTCCGGGGATCATCGGAAGCGTTCCGCTGCTCGTGTAGTGCGCACCGGAAGCACCGGAGCGAACCCGCGGATGCAGCCCGACGGCCAAGACGTCGGCTAGCACCTCGTGTTCGCCGTGGGGCACAGGAACTTCGGTCTCGAGGTAGTGCGGCGGCTCGTCGAACGAGGTGACGACGGCTGCGTGCATGGTGGCCATGATGATCCTCCCTGTGCTGACGGACTTCGTGCCCGACTTCAATTAGTTTGTGACACGTACCAATGTAGTTGGTAGTACAAACTAAATCAAGTAGACTTCTCGCATGACATCGAAGGTCGCCGCCGAGAGGCGACAGGGGGACGCCGACTCCGACGACGGCGTGGCATCCGACACCGTTGATGCGCTGGCGCAGCTCTCGTTTCTCGTGCACGGCATGCTGGAGCGCAGGGCGGCCGAGCGCGACATGAGCATCGTGCTGACGCGGATGTTGGGCATCCTTCGCGACCGTCGGCCGACCGTGAATCGGCTTGCGGAGTTGCTCGACCTAGACAAGTCGAGTGTTTCGGGCCTCGTAGCCCGCGCGGAGCGCCGGGGACTCGTCACGCGAGCACCGTCGGCGGACGATCGACGTTCGGTGCTGGTGTCCTTGACCGACGAGGGCCGCGGCTTGGCGAAGGAGGTCACGGCGGAGTTCGGCGGCGACGTCGCGGATCTGCTGCGGGGTCTGTCGCAGCGCGACACGGTTACCGTGACGCGCATCGCGAACGCCATCGTCGTCGATGCCGCGCAACGTCACGACGTCGACTTGGCTGCTGGGGACTAGGCAGCACGATGGCCCCGGCGCAGATCGCCGAGGCCGCCATGCAGGGGAGCCGTCTACAGGATGGTGATGGCCTCCTCGAGCTTCTCGTAGCCATCGCGCATGCCGCCTTCCATGCCGGAGGCGACCATGCCGTCCCGCGCTTCCAGCGTGGGGTAGACCGCGTGGCCGACGAGGCGGGTGCGGTTGCCGTCGAGTCGCTCGAACGTAAGGAACTCGATGCTCACCGCGTCGGGCACCCCGTCGTACTCGAACGTCTGCACGGCGAACTCGTTGTCTCGCACGGTGTGGAAGACCCCGCGGAACCGGTACTCGTTGCCCTGGGGGTCACGGTGCACGAAACGGTAGTGGCCGCCGGTGCTGAAGTCGTACTCAGGCAGGTCCATCTCGTAGCCGCGGGGTCCGTTCCACTTCGTGAACAGTTCGGGGTCCTTGTGTGCCAGGAACACCCGCTCGACGGGTGCATCGAATTCTCTGGTGAAGTCCACGAAGGGGAGTCCTTCGGGGGCCGTGATGGTCAGGTCGTTGCTCATGGTCTCTTCTCCTTGTTGTCGTCGTTCTTCTCGTTTCGGGGCTCGGAGAGAGCGGCCAGTACCCTGTCGAGGGTGCGGAAGCTCTGCTCGTGGGCCAGGCGGTAGCCGTCGATCCAGGCGGTGAGCTGTTCCAGCGCGCCGGGGTTCAGGTGCACAGGGCGACGCTGGGCATCTCTGCTGCGCGTCACCAGGCCGGCCTCCTCGAGCACGTGGATGTGCCGCGAGATCGCCTGCACCGTGATCCCGAAGGGCTCCGCCAGTTCGTTGACCGTCGCGGAGCCGCGACTGAGGTGCGCGATGATCGCCCGCCTCACCCGATCTCCGAGGGCGTGGAATGCGCGGTCGAGACGGTCGTCCCGCTCCGCGTCCGTTTGTGTATTCAATGTAATCCTTTATCAACGAACATGTT
>DASZMW010000132.1:0-2545 GCA_035551735.1 Humibacter sp.
CACCGTGTCGACGCGACGCTCGGACTTCACTCCGATCGCTTCCGACATGCTCATTCCGCCTCACTGCACTCGGGAACACGCACCATGGAGGCCCGCGGCGTCGTGTCCGTCGTCGTGGCAACGGCAGCCCGTCGACGCGCGAGGCGCATCACCAGGTCGATGAGCACCCCGGTCGCCACTCCAGCGGCGACGCCGACGAGCATACCGAGCACGGGGTTGCCGTGTAGCCATTGGCCTGCGACGAGTCCGATCGCCACCGAGTACACCGCCCACGTCATCCCGGCGATCACCGACAGACCGAAAAAGCGGCGACGAGGGAATCCGGACGCACCGGCGACGAGGTTGACCGCCACTCGGCCGACAGGGATGTACCTCGCCGTCATCAGGATGAGCGCCGGCCGCTTCGCCATGCCGCGCGCGGCTGCGTCGAGGGCTGCGCGCATGTGGCGGCGGCGCATCCAGGCGAACCTGTCGATGCCAACGAGGCGTCCGATGGCGAACGTGATGTTGTCGCCGGCGATCGCGCCGATCGCAGCGCAGGCCACGACGAGGGCGACGTTAGGCTGTCCGATCGAGACTGCCGCCGCAGCAGCAGCGATCACGACGGACTCGCTGGGCACGGGCGGGAAGAAGGCGTCGATGAGAACGGCGAGCACGATCACGAGGTAGACCCACGGTGTGCACACCGCCGCCTGGACGAAGGCGTTGATGGAGTCCATCTGCTCCCTCTCTCTGAACGTGTATCTCTGTATGTTGTCGGGCGGCCACCGTGTCGGGTGATCGTCCTGAATCAAGCCTGGCGAAATCGAGGTAGGCATCGCGTCCCTCCCCGGTATGCGCGAACCCCTACCAGGGGCTGATGTTCGAGTCGATGGCGCCAGTACCGCCGGTACCCTGGTCGGATGAGCGCGACGGAGGCACGGGACGGCATCGCCGATCGGCTCTCGCGCATGGTGCAGATACCCACCGTGTCGGCTCACGTCGAGCAGACCGGCCCGGCTCCGTTCCACGATTTCGAGGCGATGTTGCGCGAGTCGTATCCACTGGTGCACGACCGTCTGCAGCTCGAGAAGGTGACCGACTTCGGGCTCCTCTTCCGCTGGTCCGGTCGCACCCCAGGCTCCCCCGCGGTGCTGATGGCGCACTACGACGTCGTACCCGTCGGCGACGAGGATGCCTGGACCCACCCGCCCTTCTCCGGCGCCATCGTCGACGGCACGGTGTGGGGCCGCGGAACGCTCGACGACAAGGGCGCGGTCTGCGTGCTGCTGGATGCCGCAGAGAACCTTCTCGTGCGGGACTACGTGCCGGAGTGCGATGTGTACCTGTGGCTCGGCGGCAACGAGGAGTCGTACGGCACTGCGGCGAAGGCGGCCGTCGCGTTGCTCGTTCAGCGGGGCATCCAGCCGTGGATCGTTCTCGACGAGGGCGGAGCGGTGGTGGACGAGCCGCTGGCGGGCATCCGCATGGATGCCGCGATGATCGGTGTCGCCGAGAAGGGCATCGCGACGGTGCGGCTCACTGCCGTGTCGCAGCCAGGTCACGCCTCCGCCCCGCCGAAGCTCACCGCGACGGACCGCGTCGCTCGCGCGGTCGGCCGATTGCGTTCGAATCCGTTCCCGGCACGGATGCCCGCTGTCGCCCGCGACATGTTCCGCGCGTTCTCCGGCGGCGCCACCGGCTCGATGCGGTCTCTGCTTCGCATCATCGCTGCTGTGCCCTGGCTCGGCGCACGGGTACTCGCCTCGATGGGCGGTGAGGCTGCAGCCGTCGTGCGCACGACCGTCGCCGTCACGATTCTCGAGGGCGGAACCGCCGCGAACGTGCTTCCGGAACAGGCGTCGGCCGTGCTCAACGTGCGCATTGCGCCCGGTGATTCAGCGGTGAGCATCGCGCGCCGGGTGCGACGGGTCATCCACGATGGCGGCGTCGCTGTGCGCGTCGAGGACCACTCCGATCCGTCGCCGATCTCGCCGAACGACAACGAGCAGTTCGCACTGATCGCCGCGGCGGTGACGGACGCCTACCCGGGCACCCCGAGCGTCCCCTACATCCAGATGAGCGCCACCGACGGCAGGCACTTCCACGCGATCTGCGCCGCGACGTACCGGTTCGCCCCGCTGACGATGACGGGTGGGCAGCGCGAAAGCATCCACGGTATCGACGAGCACGTCACGGTCGACGCCCTGCAGCGCGGCGAGCGCTTCTACCGCACCCTCATCCAATCCCTCCCGCCCGCTCACTGACCCGAAGTCAGTAATCCGCCGACGGTCAGTTAGGGTTTGTTTGTCTTAACCGACCGCCGGGACGGCGGTCGGCGCTGGCGTCGCGGCGGAGGCCAGAAATGGCCTCCGCTCCTAGCTCCAGCGCGCGAACGGCGAAGGAGCCGCTGCATGTCGTCCGTCATCCCCACGAGCAGAATCGGCGTGCGCTCGATCGCCGCCGTCGTCGGCTTCCTCGTGTTCGTCGAGTTCACTTCCGGTATTCTCCAGGGCTACTACACGCCGCTCTATCACGACATCGCCATCTTCCTCGGCGTGCCCGA
>DASZMW010000133.1:0-6031 GCA_035551735.1 Humibacter sp.
CGCACCGGTCGATGCGAGTGACATGGCATTCCTTTCGTGTGTTGCGCACCCGGTGTGGGTGCACAACCACACTCCTCGTCACACGGAGCCAGCGGCACCGCCCCCCGGTCGCATCCGTGTCGTCCGATCGGAGGACACCTAGCGCGCGAGCAGCCGGTCGATCGCGGATGCCGTCGGCAGCGACCCCCTCGCGCCCGGCGCCAACGTCGCGATCGCACCCCCGACGACGGCGCGGCGCACGGTGTCGTCGAGGTCCCGGCCCTCGGCGAGTGATGCCGCGAGCACGCCGATGAACGCGTCACCCGCGCCCGTCGTGTCGACAGCGTTCACCCGCGGTGCCGGTACGGAGAACGATTGATCGCCCCGATGCACGTCGGCGCCGAGCCGCCCGCGGGTCACGACGATGGCGACGGATCCGGATACCGCCAGCTCGTCGATCCCGTCGATCGCCGCCGCCTCGTACTCGTTCGGCACCAGCACATCGACCGCCGCGAGCAGCTCGCGAGGGAGCGGCGCGGTCGGTGCCGGCGCCGGGTTCAGCACGACGCTCCAGCCGCGCTTCGCCGCCGCGACGGCCGCGTGCGTCACGGTCGGCAGCGGAATCTCGAGGCACAGCACGACGACTGCGCCGAACTCACTCGACGCGATCGAGCCGAACGCACGATCGACATCCGCCGGCATGAGCTCGGCGTTGGCTCCTGCCACGACGGTGATGGCGTTCTCGCCCTGGTCGGTCACCTGGATCAGTGCGACGCCGGTGACGGCATCCGCTCGCGTGACGTGCGTGGTGTCGACTCCGACCGAGGCAAGTGCCGCGAGCGCGTCCGCCCCGTGCGAATCGTCGCCGACGCGACCGATCAGGTGCACTCGTGCGCCCGTGCTCGCCGCAGCACTCGCCTGATTCGCCCCCTTGCCACCCTGGCCGGAACTGAACGACGATCCACTGATCGTCTCGCCCGGCTCGACGACACGCGGTGCTCTCACGACGAGGTCGACGTTGATCGATCCGACGACAATGACCGGCAGCGGATGCCCGAGCTTGCTCATGCCTTGACCCTATGGTCCGTTCTGCTCCGTGCCGTTCTCCCTGCTCCGCCGCAGAATTCGCACAGCCGCGTGAGCGAGAGTTGGTCCTCGTGGAGATCGTGGTCGACGTCGTGCTCGCGCTCGCGGCCGTCGCGGCGATCGTCATCGGCTGGCGTCGCGGCGCGCTTCTCACGGCGCTGTCGATGGTGGGACTGATCGTCGGCCTCTGGGTCGGACTGCTTCTCGCTCCCCTCATCGTCGAGTGGCTCACACCATTGGGCCTCACGAACACGGTCGCGCGCGCTCTGCTCGCCGCGGTCGTCGTACTCGCATTCGGATCCGTGCTCTACGGCGTCGGCACCACGCTCGGATCGATGCTGCGCACCCGCATGCACCATGGGCCGGTCGGCCGAGTCGACTCGGCAGGCGGATCGGTCGTCGGCGTCGTGGCGTGGGCTGTCGTCGTGTGGCTCGTCGCCGGGTTCGTGCAGACCTCTTCGCTGTATCCGGCTTCGCAGCTGGCGTCGGAATCGCGCATCGTCGCGGCGCTCGACGCGATGTCGCCGGTGCCGGCATCCGCTGTCCTCGGGGCGCTCGATGACGCGCTCGCCGGTGCAGGCCTTCCGGAGGTCTTCAGCCACGGTGAGACGATCCCGGGAACCGAGGCACCTGACTCCAGTATTCCCGCCGCGGTGACCGCCAGGTCGCAGAGCGTGGTCAAGGTGCTGTCGCTCGAGCCGAGCTGTTCGATGGAGTCGACGGGCAGCGGCTGGGTGGATGCTCCCGGTACTGTCGTGACGAACGCTCACGTGGTCGCCGGCTCCTCCTCGGTCGATGTGCAGACGACGGATGGCCACACGTACGACGCCACGGTCGTCGCGTTCGACTCGCAGCGCGATGTGGCCGTGCTCAGCGTGCCCGACCTCGGCGCTCCTGCGTTGACCACCGGCAGCCCGTTGACGGCGGGTGACTCGGCAGTGGTCGCCGGGTATCCGGGCGGTGGGTCTCTCACGTTGGGCGGTGCCCGCGTGCGTGCGGAGCTGACGGCGCTCGGCACCGACATCTACCAGCGGGATGCCGTCGCCCGCGACGTCTACTCCCTGCGCGGCACGGTGCGCCCTGGTAACTCCGGCGGACCGCTCTTCGACTCCAGCGGTCGCGTGGTCGGCGTCGTCTTCGCACGATCGACAACGGATTCCGATACCGGCTATGCACTCACGCTCGCCGAGATCGAGCCCGTTCTGAAGGCCGCTGGCTCGATGCCGGTGGCCACGGGCGCCTGCGCGGCCGGCTGACGGCCGTCGTCATCTCGACGTCGCCTCGCACCCGAATGACAGCGCTTGCACCCCGGTGCGGCGGCGCGTAATCTGACCAACGGCTCGAATCGATTCGACCTATTCGACCCCGTTTCGACCGGCCGCTCGGCGGCATCCGCGTCCATTCCTAAGAGAGCTCTGACAGGGAGAACCATGCGCATCACCGTGTGGAACGAGAACGTCCACGAGACCACGCAGCCGCAGATCGCGGAGATCTATCCGCACGGCATCCACGGCGCGATCGCGGAGGGGTTGGCCGAGCGGTTGCCGGATGCGAGCATCCGCACCGCGACGCTGGGTCAGCCAGAGGACGGTCTCGACCGCGAGACGCTCGAGTCCACCGACGTGTTGTTGTGGTGGGGGCACATGGCCCACGACGACGTCTCCGACGAGGTCGTCGAGCGCGTGCAGGAGCGCGTGCTCGCCGGCATGGGACTCATCGTGTTGCACTCGGCGCATTTCTCGAAGATCTTCCGTCGCCTGATGGGCACGACGTGCTCGCTGAAGTGGCGCAACGAGGCCGAACGCGAGCTGGTCTGGACGGTCAACCCGTCGCATCCGATCGCCGAGGGCATTCCGTCGCCGCTGATCATCGGGCAGCAGGAGATGTACGGCGAGTACTTCGACGTGCCGACCCCTGACGAGCTGGTCTTCATCAGTTCGTTCTCCGGCGGTGAGGTGTTCCGCTCCGGTCTCACCTACCGACGCGGCAACGGCAAGATCTTCTACTTCAGCCCTGGCGACCAGGAGTACCCGGTGTTCTTCCACGGCGACGTGCGCAACGTGCTCGCGAACGCCGTGCGCTGGGCTGCCCCCGGCCGGTCCGTCGCCCCGCCGCCCGCCGTCTCCAACCCGGCGCGCGAGTGGTTCAGTACCGACGCCGCGGCAGTGGGGAGTGCCTCGTGAGCACATTGAAGGTCGGCGTCGTTGGCGCCGGATGGGCAGGACGCCAGCACCTCGGCGGCTTCGCGGCACGGGACGACGTGGAGATCGTCGCCCTCGCCGGACTTGAAGTGGACCAGGTCGAGGCGCTCAAGGCCGAGTTCGGCATTCCGGCGACGTTCCCGCGCTGGGAGCAGATGCTCGGCGAGGTCGAGCTCGACGCCATCAGCATCGCCACTCCGACCGCGCTGCACGCGCCGGTCGCGATTGCGGCACTCGAGAGGGGCATCCACGTGCTCACCGAGAAGCCGATCGCGGCGAGCCTCGTGGATGCCCAGAGAATGGTGGATGCTGCCCGTGCGGCCGGTCGCGTGCTCCAGGTTGTGTTCAACCACCGGCTGCGCGGCGACATCGCCGAGCTCGCTCGCATCATCGCAGCGGGAGAGATCGGCGAGACGTATGTCGCGAAGGCCGGATGGCTGCGGCGTGCGGGCATCCCCGAGTCCGGCTGGTTCGCCAAGCGCGAGCTCTCAGGCGGCGGCCCGCTGCTTGATCTCGGGGTGCACGTGATCGACTACGCGCTGCGTCTGCTCGGCGAGCCCGACGTGCTCACCGTGTCTGCGTCGACGTATGCGGAGCTCGGCACGAAGGTCATCGAGGGTTTCGACGTCGAGGACATCGCGCTCGCGTTCGTGCGGCTGTCGAACGGAACCACGCTGACACTCGAGACCAGCTGGGATGCCTACCGTCCGAACAACAACGAGTTCTGGATGACCGTCTTCGGCACTGAGGGAGGCGCAGAGCTGCGCGTCATCGACTACACCGAGAGCGAGCTCAAGGTCTTCCGCACCCGAGACGGTGTCGTCGACGACTACGTGGCCGTTCCCGGGCCGAGTGGTGCGCACCCCGAGGTGATCGCCGAGTTCGTCGACGCCGTCCAGGCAGGACCCGCCGAGTGGCCGGCGCACGACGGTTCGCTCGGGCTGAGGCGTGCCGCCGTGATCGACGCGTGCTATCGCTCAGCGGAATCCGGTCACGAGGTGACGGTCACCGCAGGCTGAGTCCGCCCCCTACTGCACCCCACCCCGCCCGAAAACAGGCAAGATCGCGCTCTCCGCGCAGAAACATGCAAGGTCCGCCTGTTCCGGAGCGATCTGCCTGTTTTCGGGCGAAGTAGGCGGGTGGGAGCGTGCGCACTCTCGGAGCGTCTACCCCCATCTCGGGGCACTCGGTAGAGCATTCGCTGAACACTGAGTGAACTTGGTGAACAGCGCGTTAACCGGCTCGATTCCGCTGGGAGCATGGCATCCGCGCGGGGCTTTCGGGTGGTCCCGCGCGACCTGACGTGTGAACTCTGAGGGCGGTACTGGTCGATGCGGCATGCCTTGGCTATCGGAATGCTGGCGGCTTCGCTGGTGCTCCTCATCGGTGGAGGCGTCGCGGTGCAGCTGACGCAATCCGCCGGCGCGGCCGGGGGCGGGCATCCGGATGCCTACACCGTCACCGCGGGCATCTCCAGCTGCGGTGACGGCTGGCCGGAGGGCACAGCGGGCCTGCAGACGTTCGACGTGAAGAACTCGTCGATCGCAGGCATGGAGGTCTATCTGCAGTCGGCATCGAGCAAGGATGTCTACCTCGACCTGGAATCCCTCGGCGCCGGCAGCACGACCCGCGCGCGGGCGACCATCGCCGCCGGAAAGTACCGCTTCATCTGCCTGCCCGCCGACGAGAACCCGATCACCGGTCCTGTTGTAACGGTCACGGGGGCGCAGCGTGTGGCCGACGCAACGCCGGGCATCGCGCCCGTGACGCAGAACGACCTGATTCCCGCAGCAAAGGCGTACGGCAAGTGGATCGAGGGCAGGCTTCCTGCCCTCGCCGCCGGCGTGGTCGCGCTGAACGGCGACGTGGCATCCGGTGATCTCGCCAAGGCGAAGACCGACTGGCTCGGTGCGCACCTCGTGTACGAATCGCTCGGCGCAGCCTATGGCGCGTTCGGCGATGCCGACGCCGCCATCAACGGCATGCCGGCCTCGAGCACGACGGCGCTGAGCGATCCCGACCTCACCGGCTTCCACAAGATCGAGGCGCTCCTGTGGTCGGGCGCGCCCGTCGCGAAGATCGCGCCGTTCACGTTGCGGCTCGTCACAGACGTGTCCGACCTGCGTACGAACTTCCCGAACGCGCGCATCGACCCCCTCGACATCGGGCTGCGCGCCCACGAGATTCTGGAGAACGCCCTGCAGTTCGAACTCACCGGCAAGGCGGATGCCGGCAGCCACACCAACCTCGCCACCCTTGACGCGAACCTGGCCGGCACGGTGCAAGCTCTCGAGCCGATCCGCGGCATCCTGAAGACCCGCTACCCCGACCTTGCGAAGACGGATGCCGCGATCGCCGCCTCGCGCACCCTCGTCGAGTCGTACCGGCACGCCGACGGCAGCTGGGTTCCGCTGCAGTCGCTCACGACAGCGCAGCGCGAGTCTCTCGACGCGCAGATCGACCAGACGATCGAGTTGCTCGCACCGATCGCCGCCATCTGCGACGTGAGGAGGGCGGCATGAGCGACCCCCAGCCCCCCGAGCCCCAACTCCCTGAGCCCCAGCTCGCTGACCCCCAGCCCTTCGACTTCCAGCTCCCTGAGCGAGGCGAAGCCGAGTCGAAGGGCCCCAGCTCCGAACGAGCCGAGCATGATCGGCGGGCCCTTCGACTCCCTGCGGTCGCTCAGGGAGCTGAGGCGTCGGTCGCTCAGGGGGCTAAGGCTGCCCACGGCGTCGGCCGCCGCGGGTTTCTGCACGGACTCGTCG
>DASZMW010000134.1:0-3935 GCA_035551735.1 Humibacter sp.
AGCTCTACGAACGGTGGACGATTCCTGCGCCGGGCAAGCCGCTGTTCCAGGCAGCCGCCGCGAACTTCAGCCCGCACGCCGAGACCAAGGTCGACACCGAGAACGAGACCAGGGGACCGCTGCTCCTCATCATGGGCGGCAAGGACCACACGGTTCCCGAGGCGATCACCAAGGCGACACTCAAGCAGTATCGGGGATCGTCGGCGGTCACCGAGTTGGTGGAGTTCCCGGACCGCGGTCACTCTCTCACTGTCGATTCCGGTTGGCGCGAGGTCGCCGACAGCGTGCTCAGCTGGATCGACGCCCGCGTGACGAACGCGGCTGTCGCGTAGCCTGCGCGGACGGCTCACACGGGGTGCCGTGCGAGTCGTCTTGTCGATCAGTTCGCAGCCAGAGCGGATGCCAGCTGCGCCCGGTTCGTGAGACCGAGCTTCGGGAAGATCCGGTAGAGATGCGATCCGACCGTGCGATGGGAGAGGAAGAGCCGCTCGCCGATCTCCCGGTTCGACAGACCCCGCGCCGCCAGTTCGGCGACCTGAAGTTCTTGGGGCGAGAGCGATTCCCACACGGAGGGGCGCCGCTGCGAGGTCTCCTCGCCTGCTGCCCGCAGTTCTGTGCGAGCCCGTTCGGACCATGGCCGCATGGCAAGAGCATCCGCGAGTTCCTTGCCGGCGCGCAGCCGATCGCGGGCCTCGCCGATGCGCCGCCGCCGACGCAGCCAGGAACCGTACTCGAGAAGCATCCTCACCCGGTACGTCGGCCATGCTCCGACATCTCCCGCGAGCGCCTGCTCGAAGGCATCCTCGACAGCGACGTCCTCGGCCGCGAGGAACGGCTGGGCATAGAGCTCGGCCATCGCCTGCCATGGCGAGGTCGGAGCCGACGCATCGCGAGCATAGAGGTACCGGATCTCGTCGATCCGGCCGAGGTGGGCGGCCGTCTCGGCCAGGTCGCCGAGCATCCAGCCCGACTGAACGGGGTGATGCGACGGATCGCTCGGATCGAACGGACGCCGGAATGCGGCGAACGCCTCCTCGTATCGCCCCTTGGCCAGGTGGTTGACGCCCTTGGTCAGCTGGATGCCCGTGAGCACGTTGTGCGCACCTGCCATCACGGCGCCGCGCTCCGACTCTTCGATGAGGGGAAGCGCCTTGGCCTCGTCTCCCCGCGTCGCGTACACGAACGCCTCGCCGATGAGCGTTCCCGTGCCCCATCGCGGTATGCCGATCTCGGTCGCGAGACGAGAGCCCTCGGCTGACGACCGCAGGGCCTCCTGCCAGTTGGCGAGCGTGATCTCGTTCCAGGTATGAATCGGCTGCAGGAAGGCGATCGAACGCAGCTGGCCGCGCGTGCGGTAGAGATCGAGGAGCCGCCGCTGCATCGTGGCGAGTGCCGGATCGGCATCGACGTTCGACCTCACTCGGATCAACAGCTCAGCGCTCTTCGTCATGTGTGCGGGGTCAACGGCCATGACCGCTTCCGTGATCCGCGCGAGATAGGGCGCCGGATCTGTGGTGGCGAGCACGACGAGACGTCGGGGGTCGCCGTCGTCGAGTCGCGCAGCGACGAGTCCGACGAACTCTGAGACCTCGCCGTTCCCGGCAGCGTCGAGATTCTCGCCGATGGTCAGGGCGAGATCGATCGCGAGGTCGACGTCCCCGGCGGCCAGTACTCTGCGGCCGTGGTCGACGAGGATCGTGAGAGCGGCGGATGTCTGCGCGTACGGGGTGAGCTGCACATCCAGCAGAGCGAGACGGGCGGCATCCGTGACCGTGAGCGAGTCGGCGCGGATGTCGACGATCGCCGCGCCCGCCACGTCGGGCCGTCCAAGTTCGACGGCGGCCTCAGCGGCGCGAAGCGTGCGGCGGGCAGTATCCGCAAACTCGGGACTCAACCTCGCGGCGACGGTCCACGCCCGATGGGCGACGGAAAGGTTGCCCTGGGCGGCCGCACGCGTTGCCGCTCCGTCCAGCCGGTCGGCCGCCACGGCATCCGTGCCGGTCACAGAAGCGGCGCGATGCCAGATGCCGCGGTCGCCGTCTGGTCCCAGCGTCGAAGCCAGCGCGGTGTGAGCGGCACGGCGTTCAGCGCCGGTCGCTGCCGAGACGATCGCCGAGCGCACGAGCGGATGCCGAAAGGCGAAGCGGTCGCCTCGAACGTTCAGTGCGCGAGCCTCGACGGCGTCGTCGACAGCGGCGTCGAAATCAGCGGGATGGACACCGAACTCCGACGAGGCCCTCTGCAACTCGGCGAGGTCGTCGCCGTCGTCCAACGCGGCCACCAGCAGCACGCCTCTCGCGGTTCGGGATGCTCCCGACAAGCGAGCGAGAAACGTCGCGTGCACCTTGTCGCCGATCGTCTCGGTCGACAGGGTGGGGTCCGCGTCCCCGGACAGTTCCAGGAGGGCGAGCGGATTGCCGGCAGCGAGGTCGAGCACGTGTGCAGAGGCGACGGTGCCGAGCTCTGGCCGGAACGTGGAGAGAAGTTGCTGCGATTCGGCGGCGGCCAACGGGGCGAGCGAAAGGGTGTCGAGATCGGCATTCAGGATGGCGGAGGGGTGCCCGTCGCGCAGCGCGATGAGCAGTACCAACGGGTCGGACGCGACCCTTCTCGCCAGGAAGCCGAACACCCGCGCCGTCGAGCCGTCGATCCACTGGGCATCGTCGACGAAGGCCAAGAGCCCCCTCTCGGCGCTGATGTCGCCGAGTAGTTCGAGGGCGGCCATGGCGACGGCGAAGACGTCTGGAGTGTCTCCTTCGAGCAGACCGAAGGCTCTTTCCAGAACGGCGCGGGGCCGCTCGCGCATGTGGCGCATCCGTTCAGCGAAGGGATGCAGAATCTCCTGCAACGCGGCGTAGGGCACCGCCGCCTCGGACTCGGTTCCTGTCACGCTGATGACCGCAACGCCGCGAGCGACCGCACGGCGAACGGCCTCGGTGCCGAGCGTCGTCTTGCCGATGCCTGCCTCGCCCCGCAGCACCAACGAACCACCGGTCTGCGGCAGCCGCCTGATCAGCTCGTCGATCCTGTGAAGCTCGTCTTGGCGCCCGACGAGATCGTTCATCAGCACACGCTCACGTCGGCGCGTCGTCGAGTTTGCCGGGCACAGTCATGCCACGGTCGCCGGGTTCTCTTCTCACGTGCACTGGATATCAAAAAGTGAGAAACGCTCACTCTTAGTGATGGTACTCAACCGCCCGCAAGGTGGTGAGATCGCAGCGACGAACCAGTCGATCGACACTAGGCACATCGTTCTCGCATCCGTATCGTCGCCGACATGGATCTCGAATTGTCCGGCCGCACTGCGGTCGTCACTGGCGCCGGCCGCGGTATCGGGCTGGCCGTCACGAAGGCTCTTCTTGCCGAGGGCGCTCGCGTCGTCGGCGTCTCCCGCACGTCGAACGGCGACACGGATGCCTTGGGCTCGAACCCTGGCTACCTCTTCGTTGCCGCCGACCTCTCATCGATCGACGGCGTCGCATCCCTAGGCGATGCGATCACCGGGCCCGTGGACGTGCTCGTGAACAACGTCGGCAGTGCCCCGCCGCGCCCTGGCGGCTTCGGCACGATCACTGAAGAGGACTGGCAGCAGACCCTCGCGTTGAATCTGCTCGCGGCCGTGCGGGTCACGAGACTCCTGCTCGACCGAATTCCGTCAGGGGGCGCGATTGTCAACGTCGTCAGCGAGAACGCCATCCTCGCCGATCCGCTCGTGCTCGACTACAGCGCGGCGAAGGCGGGTCTGCTGAGCGTGACCAAGTCGCTGTCGAAGCAGCTCGGGCCCAGGGGCGTCCGCGTGAACTCGATCAGCCCCGGTCCGGTGGCCACCGATCTCTGGCTCGGCAAAGGCGGTGTCGCCCAGACGGTGTCGGCGGCCAACGGCTCGAGCGCGGACGACGTGCGCAAGGGAGCCGAACAGCAGATGGTGACCGGAC
>DASZMW010000135.1:0-2875 GCA_035551735.1 Humibacter sp.
CTTCATGTTCGCGGTCGTCGTCTACAACGTCGCCCAGCTGTCGTTTCGCCAGCGTATCTGCCCGCCCCCCTTGCTCGGGCGGATGAACGCGTCGATCAGATTCGTGGTGTGGGGCGTTCTCCCGATCGCTGGAGTGGTCGGCGGAGCACTCGGCGGTTGGATCGGTGTCGTGCCCACGATGTGGATCGGGTGCGTACTGGGACTGCTGTCGTGCAGCGCCGTGGTGTTCTCGCCGCTGATCCGGCTGCGCCGACTGCCGGATGCCCCTGGCAGCTGAGCTCAGAGCCGCTGCAGGTGGGGTCGAGGGCCTTCAAGGCGTGCGATCGCGACCTTGACTTCGACGAGTTCGTCTTCGACCCGATGGATGCGTTGGTCCATGCGGTCGAAACGCTCGTCGACCCGGTCGAAACGATCGTCGACCCGGTCGAAGCGGGTATCGATCTTCTCGAAGCGCAACTCGAGTCCCTTGGTGAACCGCGCCAGCACACCGGCGACTCCACCGATCACCGTCACGGTGAAGGCGAAGAGAGCGATGATCATCCCGATCACGTCCGGCGACACGAACACCCTCCCATTCTGCCTGTCGAGCAGGCCGTCTGCCATCGAATCTACGGGGCCAGACGGCCGCCGCACCGTCGGACTTCGGAATCTGTGGAGCGTGCACCGCGTTGTGCGATTGTGGAGGCGGAGCGCCGCGAGACGGCCGAGTTCAGCGCCGTTCGAGCGCTAACAGCACCCCGCGTAGGATTTTCACCCAGGAGGCGACGTGGACGCAGAGCACAAGGGCATCCGTACCATCGGCATCCTCGGCGCCGGCAAACTCGGCACCGTGCTCGGGCGGCTCGCGGTCGCCGCCGGCTACCAGGTGCTGATCGCCGGCTCGGGAGACCCTGCCAAGATCGCGTTGATCGTCGAGGTACTCGTGCCGGGTGCGAAGGCTGCGAGCGCCGAGGACGCCGCACTCGACGCTGACGTCGTCGTGTTGGCCTTGCCGCTCGGCAAGCACGAGTCGCTGCCCGTCGACGCGTTGAAGGGCAAGCTCGTCATCGACGCGATGAACTATTGGTGGGAGATCGACGGCATCCGCGACGATCTCAACGATCCGCTGACGTCGACGAGCGAGATCGTGCAACGATTCCTGCCGGAGTCGCGCGTGATCAAGGCGTTCAATCACATGGGCTACCACGACCTCGAAGACGAGACCCGCCCGGCAGGCGAGGAAGGTCGCAAGGCCATCGCCATCGCGGGCGACGACCCCGATGCCCTTGATGCCGTCTCTCGCATCGTCGATGCGTTCGGCTTCGATCCGGTGGTGGCCGGTCCGCTCGCCGAGGGCATCCGCATGGAACCGAACACCGAGCTGTTCGGGGCGGATGTCGACGCCGAGCAGGTGCGCTACCTGCTGACGACCTTCCCGGAGTCCGCGCGCGGGCGGGTCGTCGAGCGGGCGCGCAAGGTGCGCGTGGCGTAACCCCTGTCCTGTGCGAACCTGAGCGCTCTCACAGGCGCCGATAGGGTGGCCTGGGCGCTGGTATCCCACCGTGCTGCCCCCGACCTACCGATTGGAACTCTCGCGTGTCTGAGCTGGATCCGAACCTTCTCACCGTCTTCGACGAGGTCGTGCGTCGCAATCCCGGCGAGCGTGAGTTTCATCAGGCCGTGCGTGAGGTGCTCGAAAGCCTTGGGCCCGTGGTCTCGAAGCACGCGCAGTACACCGACGCCGAGGTGATCCGCAGGCTGTGCGAACCGGAGCGGCAGATCATCTTCCGCGTGCCGTGGACCGACGACTCAGGACGGGTGCAGTTGAACCGCGGTTTCCGCGTCGAGTTCAACTCGGCGCTCGGCCCGTACAAGGGCGGTCTGCGCTTTCACCCGAGCGTCTACCTGGGCATCGTGAAGTTCCTCGGCTTCGAGCAGATCTTCAAGAACTCGCTCACCGGTCTGCCGATCGGCGGCGGAAAGGGCGGATCCGACTTCGACCCCAAGGGAAGATCCGACGCCGAGGTCATGCGGTTCTGCCAGTCGTTCATGACCGAGCTCTACCGGCACATCGGTGAGAACACGGATGTTCCGGCCGGCGACATCGGCGTCGGCGGCCGCGAGATCGGCTACCTCTTCGGTCAGTACAAGCGCATCACGAACAGGTACGAGTCGGGGACCCTCACCGGCAAGGGCCTGACGTGGGGCGGATCGCAGGTGCGCACGGAGGCGACCGGCTACGGTGTCGTGTTCTTCGTCGACGAGATGCTGAAGACATCCGGCGACTCGTTCGAGGGCAAGCGGGTCGTCGTCTCCGGTTCCGGAAACGTGGCGATCTACGCGATCGAGAAGGTGCACCAGCTGGGCGGCCGAGTTGTGGCGTGCTCCGACTCGAACGGCTACATCGTCGACGAGGCAGGCATCGATCTCGACCTCCTCAAGGAGATCAAGAACGGACACCGCGGGCGCGTGAGCGAGTACGCGGAACGGCGCGGGGCATCCGCTCACCACGTCGCGGGCGGGTCGGTGTGGGATGTGCCGTGCGACATCGCCCTGCCGTGCGCGACGCAGAACGAGCTCGATGCCGCGGCCGCGACCGCGCTGATCGGGAACGGATGCCGCATCGTCGCAGAGGGCGCGAACATGCCGACGACGCCGGATGCCATCCGCCTGTTGCGCGACGCATCCGTCGCCTTCGCCCCCGGCAAGGCCGCGAACGCCGGAGGCGTGGCGACGAGCGCGCTCGAGATGCAGCAGAACGCGTCACGCGACTCGTGGTCCTTCGAGCACACCGAGCAGCGGCTGGGCGAGATCATGAGCTCGATCCACGACCGGTGCCTGTCGACGGCTGACGAGTACGGCGCACCCGGCAACTACGTCGTCGGCGCCAACATCG
>DASZMW010000136.1:0-9312 GCA_035551735.1 Humibacter sp.
CAGCAGAAGCAGGATCACGATGAAGAGGATCAGTTTCGCGACCCAGGTGCCGAGGATGATCCCGAAGAACTTCGGCGACGTCTGATCGCCCTTCGTCACGCTGCCGGCCACGAGCATGCTGGCAGCTGTGAGGCCGAGGTAGACGGCGGCCGTCGCCGCGCCGAGAAGTCCGCCGAAGAGGCCGGCCGTGCCGCTGACGAACAGTCCGATCAGACCTGCGACGACTGCTACCGCCGCGGCGAAGATGCCGCCGTCGCGCAGTGCGAGCGTCAACATGGGTCTGGCGCTCATCGGGGTTTTTGTCGGGGTGGCCGGCTCCAGGCGATCGCCGGAGTCTGTCATGGAGTCATTTCCTTCCTGGGTGGTACCGGGATTTCAGACGGTGAGGTTTCGGATGCCGCGTCGAGCGGATCGAGGCGGGCCGCGGCATCCGGATCGGCCGATTGCTCGCTCGCGGGCGTCGACTCGGCGATGGCCTCGATGCTCTTGCGTCTGCTCAGCGGTGCGAGCGTGAGCGCGGTGCACACGACGAGGCCGACGCAGAGGAACAGCACGGCCGGCCAGATGGGCTGGAACCAAAACAGCAGGCATCCGATCGAGACGACGGCGGTCCACGCATAGAAGATGAGGACGGCCTGCAGGTGCGAGTGCCCCATATCGAGCAGACGATGGTGCAGGTGTTTGCGATCGGCGCTGAACGGTGACTTGCCGGCTCGCACCCGCCGGAAGACGGCGAGGCCGAAGTCGAGCAACGGCACCACCAGCACGGCGAACGGCAGGATGATCGGGATGAACGCGGGGAACAGCGACCGCGCGCCGCCTTCCTCGAGGGCAACAGGGTCGATCTGCCCCGTGACGGCGATCGCGGACGACGCCATCAGCAGACCGATCAGCAGGGCGCCGGTGTCTCCCATGAACATGCGGGCCGGATGCCAGTTCAGCGGCAGGAATCCCGCGCACGCCCCCACCAGGATGACCGCCAGCACAGAGGCGAGGCTGAAGTAGTTCGAGGGGCTCGTCTTGACGGTGATCAGGTAGCTGTAGATGAAGAACGCGCCGTTGGCGATCAGGGCGACGCCGGCAACCAGCCCATCGAGACCGTCGATGAAGTTGATGGCGTTCATCACGAGCACGATGGCGATCACGGTCATAGCCACGCTCATCCACGGGGATCCGACTGTCACTCCCCCGCCCAGCGGCAACGAGTAGATCTGCACACCGAGCCAGGCGACGAGCCCGGCGGCCACGAACTGGCCGGCGAGCTTGGTCATCCAATCGAGGTCCCAGAGGTCGTCGGCGACGCCGATCACGACGATCAGCAGGGCTGCGCCGAGGATGGCCAGCACGGGTGTCGGGTCGGAGAAGACCACGCCGAGAAGCGGTCCGCCGAATCCGTGGAAGATCTGAGAGAACAGGTAGGCGACGCCGAAGGCCACCACGATGCCGAGGAACATGGCGACGCCGCCGAGGCGCGGAGTCGGCCTGGTGTGCACGTCGCGCTCGCGGATGCGCGGGTACAGCTTGAACTTCAGCGCCACCCGATAGACCACGATCGACAACACGAAGGTGACGATCGCCGTGATCAGTCCGATGACGAGCAGAAGAGTCATGTCTGCTGAGAGTCTTCTGCCGACTCGGTCTCCAGCGCATCGCCGACGACCTCGCGGATCTGCTCGTCGCTGATGACGCCGTGCCTCAGGATGCGCAGCTTGCCGTCGCCGGCAGCGAGCGCTGTCGCATCAATGATGGTGGACGACGTCTCGGTCAGGTCGGCCGCGGTGTAATCGGCGCCGACCGGTCCCCCGTCGAGATACGCCACCACCGAGTCGCCGAGCATCTCTTCGGCCTCCTGCGCCGTGGTGGCCGCAGGCATGCCCGTCTTGTTCGCCGACGACACGGCGAGCGGGCCGGTCGAGCGCAGGAGTGCGAGCGCCACCGGGTTGTTCGGCATGCGCAGGGCGACCGTGCCCTTCGTCTCACCGAGATCCCATGCCAACGAGGGCTGGGCCGGAAGCACGATGGTGAGACCGCCTGGCCAGAAAGCGCCGGCGAGGTCGCGCACCTCCTGAGGCACGGTCTCGGCGAGTGCGTCGAGCGTGGTGAGGGCCGGGATCAGCACCGGCGGCGGCGACTGCCTCCCGCGCCCTTTGGCGTCAAGGAGGCTCGTGACGGCGGCGGCGCTGAAGGCGTCAGCACCGATGCCGTAGACGGTGTCGGTGGGAAGCACGATGAGGTCGCCGTTCTCAACGGCGGCGCGCGCCTGCTTGATGCCCTCGGCGAGGCCGTCGTCGTCGGAGCAGTCGTAGAAGGAAGTCATGACCGACCGATTCTATGGGCGATTGAGGGGAGGGAGATGTGAGCTCGCTCATATCTCCCTCCCCGATTGAACCCGTGAGCGGCGCCAGCCGCGATAGAGGTGATTGAGGGGAGAGCCTTGTGAGCTCGCTCACAAGGCCGACCCGATTGAACCTTTGAGCGGCGCCAGCCGCGATATGGGTGATTGAGGGGTGAGCGGCGCCAGCCGCGATAGAGGTGATTGAGGCGAAGCCGACTGTTTACGTCGCATACTGTTTATGCTATACATTCTGAGTACGCCATACACAGTCAAGCGAATCGAACGAAAGGCGACGACGATGACGGCGAAGAACCGGCTGCAGGACCGCACCATCGAGGTGATGGGGCTGCGCAAGACATACGGAAAGCACGTGGTGCTCGATTCCGTGGACTTCAGTGTCGGGCGCGGTGAGATCTACGCCCTGCTCGGACCGAACGGCGCGGGCAAGACGACCACAATCAACATCCTCTCCACTCTGATCAAACCCGACGCAGGCACGGTCTCGATCGGCGGCGTCGACGTGCTCTCCCGACCGCAGGAGGCGCGACGGATGTTCGCGCTCACCGGGCAGTACGCCTCGGTCGACGAGTTCCAGACCGGAGCTGAGAACCTCGCGATGATGGCGAGGCTCAGCCATCTCGGCACCAGGGCGCGGCGCACGCGAGTGCGAGACCTGCTCGAGGCGTTCGACCTGAGGGATGCCGCAAGCAAGAGAGTCGCTGACTACTCGGGTGGCATGCGGCGCAGGCTTGATCTGGCGATCAGCCTCATCGCCGCCCCGCCCGTGCTCTTCCTCGACGAGCCGACCACAGGACTCGACCCGCGCAGCCGAGCGGGGCTGTGGTCTCTCGTGGCGGAGCTCGCGGCAAACGGAACGACGATTCTGCTCACCACGCAATACCTAGAGGAGGCCGAGCGTCTGGCCCATCGCGTCGGAGTGATCGACGGCGGAACGATCGTGGCGAGCGGAACTCCGGCGGAGCTCAAGGCGCAGGTGAGCGGAGACCATCTGGTGTTCTCGTTCGCCACCGTCGACGACGTACAGCGTGCCGCCGCGCTACGCCCGAACGCGGAAAGCGACCTCGATGAGCTCGCTGTGCGCGTTCCGACGGAGCACGCCGTTGCAGACATCCGCTCGTTCCTCGCCGACACAGCAGACCACGGCGTCGCGGTGACCGACATCGCGATCGCCGGCCCCAGCCTCGACGACGTGTTCCTTACGCTCACCGGGCACGAGGCGCGCACTGGGCACGAGACATCCGACACCGACGACAAGGAGAAGGCAGCATGACCGCGATCGAACTCGCACCGGGCATCCCCCGTTCGCATCAACAGGGATTCGGCACCGCAGTCGCCGACATCGCGACCATGACGGGCAGGGAGGTGCGCCGCACGCTGCGCGGCGTCGACTCGCTGATCACCGCGTTCGTCATTCCAGTCTGCATCATGCTCGTGTTCGTCGTGATCTTCGGCGGCGCGATCGAGTCCGACGGAAACTACGTGAACTACGTCGTGCCCGGCACCCTGGTGCTGTGCCTCGGCTTCGGTTCGGCGGCGACAGCGATCGCCGTGGCACAGGATGTCACGAGCGGCACCGTCAACAGGTTCAAGACGCTGCCGGTCTTCGGGCCGTCCGTGCTGTACGGCCACGTCGTAGCGAGCGTCGTGCGCAACCTCGTCGCGTGCATCCCCGTTCTCGCAGTGGCGCTCCTGCTCGGCTACCGGCCGGCCGCGGAGTTCGGCGGCTGGGTCGGAGCGATCGCGTTCGCGGTACTGATGATTCTGGCGTTCACCTGGCTCAGCGCTCTCGGCGGACTGCTGCTGAGCGTGGACGCCGCGTCGTCGATCAACTTCGTGTTCCTCTTTCTCCCTTATCTCTCCAGCGGCTTCGTGCCGACGGACACGATGCCCGTCTGGTTGCGCGGGTTCGCGGATCACCAGCCCTACACGCCGATCATCGAGACCATGCGAGACCTGCTGAGCGGGACAGCGCCGGGAAACACCCTCTGGGTGGCGCTGGCGTGGATGGTCGGCATCCTGCTGGTGAGCTACGTCGGCGCGACGATCGTCTTCGCCAGGCGCGTCAAGGAATGAGCACGTCCCGTTCCACGAGCCGCTGCTCATAGACTGGCCGCCACGCACGCCGCGAGACTGCACGCCCACGCTGAGCCTGAGGGTGATACCCGTTGCTCGGTCGTGGGCGTGCAGTCTCGCGAAGGCTTTCGAGGCAGAGGGAGAACGATGACCGAGACGGACCCCGACGGCGCCTCCGACCTGGCCCTGCCGCATGCAGTCGCGCTCTCCTGGGGCGTGGCCGAGCGACCGCAGCGCGGACCGAAACGTGAACTCAGCATCGAGCGCATCGTCGAGGCGGCGATCCAGCTCGCCGACGCAGAGTGCCTGGGCGCCGTGTCGATGGCGCGCGTGGCATCCGCTCTCGGCTTCACGACGATGTCCCTCTACCGATACATCACGAGCAAGGACGACCTGCTGCTGCTCATGCAGGATGCCGTCGCCGACATCGAACTCCCCGAGCCGCCCGACGACGACTGGCGCACCGGGCTGCGGCAGTGGACGCTCGCCAATCTCGACGCCTTCCGCCGGCATGCCTGGTACGTGGACATTCCGATCACAGGAACACCGCTCACGCCCAACGTCATGCGCCTCATCGACCTGGCGCTGCGCTCGCTCAAACCCGCAGCCCTGAGCGAGCACGAGAAGATGGCCTGCGTTCTGCTGCTCGCCTCGTACGTGCGCGCGGTTGGCGGCATCCAGTCGGACATCGACACCTCTGGATCCCCAGGCGACGAGGTGACGGGCGCCTCGTTCGCGCCGGCCCTCGCGGCCCTGGTGACGCCGGACCGGTTTCCCGACCTCGCTCCGATCATCGCGTCTGGCGCGTACACCTCGAATGAATTCGACGACTTCGCGTTCGGACTCGAGCGGGTACTCGACGGCATCGAGAGCTACATCGACCGTGGAGGCGCCTCCGCGGCACCTCCACGGCCCGATGATGACGACTCCGCGCTCTACGGCTCCGACAAGCGCGTGAAAGAGGCCGCGAAGTCGCGGCGCGAGGCGGAGAAATCCCTGCGCGATGCGCGCAAGCGCGAGCGGGAGGCCGTCAAGGCGGCCAGGGAGCGAGCAGCCAAGGAGCGCGAGAAGACGGGCAGCTGACCGCTGCGGCTCAGCGCATCGCCGTCGTGACCCGATCGCGCATCGTGAGGTCGACGTGGGTGGTGGCCCCACGCCACCCGTCGCCCACGAGGATGCCCCGTACCTCGCTCCCCTGCAGCTCGCCGTGCTCGATCGCGATGAGTCCGCCTGGGCGCAGCAGCTCCAGGCCACGTCGCGACAGCACCCGCACCACGTCGAGCCCGTCCGGCCCGCCGTACAGAGCGGCCGGCGGGTCGTAGAGCCGCACCTCAGGGTCGCGCGGAATCGCATCGTCGGGCACGTAGGGCGGATTCGAGACGACCACGGCCGCCCGACCTGCGAGTTCGGGGAGGGCATCGGCGAGATCGCCCTGCGACAGTTCGAGGTTGGTCGCGCCGGACTCCTCGACATTGCGCGCCGCCCACGCGAACGCCTCGGGCGAGCGCTCGACCGCGTGCACCCTCGCGTGCGGAACCTCGGTGGCCATCGAGATCGCCACCGCGCCACTGCCGGTTCCGAGGTCGATGCCGATCGGCTGCGGCTCCGCTGCCGATCGCAAAGCATCCACGGCGATCTGCGCGAGCAACTCCGTCTCGGGACGCGGCACGAAGACACCTGGGCCCACCAGCAGGTTCAGCGAGCGGAACGGCGCCCTCCCCGTGATGTGCTGCAGCGGCTCCCTGGTTGCGCGACGAGCCGCGAGCGCGCGGACAGCGGATGTCTGATCCGCCGACACCGGGGCATCCGTCACCACGAGCGCCTGCACCCGACCCCGACCGGCCTGCAGCACGTGGCCGACGAGGAGCTCGGCATCCACCGACGGGTCGATGATGCCCGCCGCGGCAAGCTGCTCCACCACCTCTCGCAGCAGGTCACGCACGGTCGTGCCGTCGGAATCCATGGGCTCTCGCTTCCTTCGATCGGCGTCCCCGCGGGCGCTCACAGGATGTCGGACCTGCTCTCTCGGCGACCGCGAACGGATCGCACAGGCAAATCATGCTGCCGTCATATTCGCCATCGGGTCCGACCGTCAAGAATAGGCTTCAGACGGCGATGCTCCCGCGCTTCTGCGCGGCGACCCGCTTCAGTCGTCCTGTTCTCAACGTTTCCATCGCGTCGAAAGGCATGCCATGTCCGGCAAGATCTACACCGACATCACCCAGGTGGTCGGCAACACCCCGCTCGTGAAGCTCAATCGCGTGACCGACGGTGCGCAGGCGACCGTGCTCGCGAAGCTCGAGTTCTACAGCCCTGCTGCGAGTGTGAAGGACCGCATCGGCGTCGCGATCATCGACGCTGCCGAAGCGGCAGGTGCGCTGAAGCCAGGCGGAACGATCGTGGAAGGCACGAGCGGCAACACCGGCATCGCGCTGGCGTTCGTCGCGGCCGCGCGCGGATACAAGCTGATCATCACGATGCCCGAGACGGCGAGCAAGGAACGCCGCGTGCTGCTGCGGGCATACGGCGCCGACATCGTGCTCACACCCGGCGCCGACGGCATGCGCGGAGCAGTCGAGAAGGCCAAAGAGATCGTCGCCGGCACCGAGAACGCGATCTGGGCGCAGCAGTTCGCCAACCAGGCGAACCCTGCCATCCACCGCGCCACCACCGGCCCGGAGATCTGGAACGACACCGACGGCGCCGTCGACATCCTGGTCTCCGGCATCGGAACGGGCGGCACGATCACGGGCGCCGGCGGCTACCTCAAGGAGCGGAAGCCCGACATCCAGATCATCGCCGTCGAGCCCGCCGAGTCCCCGATCCTCAACGGGGGCAAGCCTGGCCCGCACAAGATCCAGGGCCTCGGCGCGAACTTCGTGCCCGAGGTGCTCGACACCTCCATCTACGACGAGGTCATCGACGTGAACGCAGAGGCCTCGGTCGAGACCGCGCGTCGACTTGCGGCCGAAGAGGGCATCCTGGGCGGCATCTCGTCGGGAGCCGCCGTCAACGCGGCCGTGCAGGTGGCGCAACGCCCCGAGAACGCAGGCAAGACGATCGTGGTCGTCATTCCCGACTTCGGCGAGCGCTACATCTCCACGATCCTCTACCAGGATCTGCTCGATTAGGGATGTCCGTTCTCTCGCGAATGCGCGAGGACATCGCCAACGCCAGGAGCCATGACCCGGCTGCCCGCAGCGATGTCGAGATCGCGCTGGCCTATTCCGGTCTGCACGCCATCTGGCTCTACCGCATCGCCCACCGCTGGTGGATCTCCCCCGGGCTGAGACTGCCCGCTCGACTGCTGTCGCAGTTCGCGCGGTTTCTCACCGGTGTGGAGATCCACCCCGGCGCCCGCATCGGCCGGCGCTTCTTCATCGACCACGGCATGGGCGTGGTGATCGGCGAGACGACAGTGATCGGCGACGGGGTGATGCTGTACCACGGCGTCACGCTCGGCGGAAAGTCCAGGGGACGTGGCAAGCGGCATCCGACCCTGCGCGACGGGGTCGTCGTCGGGGCGGGCGCGCAGGTGCTCGGTGACATCGTTCTCGGGGCACGTTCCGTGGTCGGCGCGAACGCGGTCGTCGTGAAGTCGGCGCGGCCGGATTCGGTGCTGGTGGGCATCCCGGCCCGTGATCGCAGACAGGATGCCTCGACTCGTGCCCCGGAGGCTCCCTCCGACGACGCGTGGCTCGACCCGGGGATCTACATCTGAGGCCAGCGGCCCGTCTCAGTCCTCGCCGAGGGCGGCGAGGCGCGCCTCCTCGTCGGTCTGGATGGCGGAGTCGATCACCGGATCGAGCGCGCCGTTCATCACCTGGTCGAGGTTGTACGCCTTGTAGCCCGTGCGATGGTCGGCGATGCGATTCTCAGGGAAGTTGTACGTGCGGATGCGCTCGGAGCGGTCCATGCCGCGGATCTGCGACTTGCGGGCATCCGATGCAGCGGCGTCAAGCTCCTCCTGCTGCTTTGCCAGCAGCCGAGCGCGCAGCACGCGCATGCCGGCCTCGCGGTTCTGGATCTGCGACTTCTCGTTTTGCATCGACACCACGATGCCGGTCGGGATGTGCGTGATGCGCACCGCAGAGTCGGTGGTGTTCACGGACTGCCCACCGGGCCCCGACGAGCGGAACACGTCGATGCGCAGATCGTTCGCGTTGATCTCAACCTCTTCAGGTTCGTCCACCTCCGGGAAGACGAGGACGCCGGCCGTCGAGGTCTGGATGCGCCCCTGCGACTCGGTCACCGGCACCCGCTGCACGCGGTGCACACCGCCTTCGTACTTCAGGTGTGCCCACACGCCCTGCGCCGGGTCGGGCGAGTTGCCCTTGATCGCAACCTGCACGTTCGTGTAGCCGCCGAGGTCGGTCTGATCCTGCTCGAGAATCTCGGTCTTCCAGCCCTTCGACTCCGCGTAGTGCAGGTACATGCGCAGGAGGTCAGCGGCGAACAGCGCCGATTCCGCGCCGCCCGCTCCACCCTTGATCTCCATGATCACGTCGCGCCCGTCGTCCGGATCGCGCGGGATCAGCAGCCTGCGCAGCTTCTCCTGTGCTGCGGCGTGCGCCTCTTCGAGTGACGGCACCTCCTCGGCGAAGGCGTCGTCTTCTTTGGCGAGCTCGCGCGCGGCATCCAGGTCGTCGCCGAGCCTCTTCCAGGACTCGTGCGCCGCTTTGATCTGGCTGAGCTCCGCGTACCGGCGGTTGACCTTCTTGGCGCGAGCAGCATCGGCATGCAGAGCAGGGTCGGCGAGTTGCTCCTGCAACTGCTCGTGCTCGTCGAGCAGGGTCTGGATGGATTCGAACACTGCGTGCTCCCGGATGGCTGTGGTGCGGTGACGTTGATCGGGCCAGGTCGCGAAGACGCGACGAAATGCA
>DASZMW010000137.1:0-2850 GCA_035551735.1 Humibacter sp.
GTCGTCGCAACGAAGGTCGGTCCTGCACGCTCCACGTCTGGCGAGTGGGCCGACCAGGCACGACCTGACCAGCTGCGCGGTCAGGTCGAAGAGAACCTCCGCCAACTGGGCAGAGATCGACTCGATCTGGTCTATCTGCGAGCGTTCGGGCCGGGGTCGATCGCAGGGCGGTTCGGTGCGCTCACCGAGTTGCAGTCCGAAGGGCTGATCGCAAGCCTCGGCGTCTCCAATGTGTCGTCCGAGCAGCTCGCCGAAGCCAGGGGCATCGCATCGGTCGTGAGCGTTCAGAACCGCTTCGGACTCGACCACCGCACGCCTGAGACCCTCGACGTGCTCGCCGAGACGACCCGCCTCGGCATCGCCTTCGTGCCGTATTTCGCCCTGGCGGGCGCAAGCGGCGAGCGCGGCCGTTCTGCAGAGGCGATTGACGCCAACGACGCCGTGGCCGCGGTTGCGGTCGCGCAGGGAGCCTCCGCGGCGCAGATCAGGCTCGCATGGACGCTCCACCAGGCACCCAACGTGTTGGCGATTCCCGGCACGGGCGACATCCGCCATCTCGAGCAGAACGTCGCGGCAGCAGGGATCTCTCTCACGCAAGACGAGTTGAGCCTGCTCGGCAACTCCTGACTTTGCCTGCGGTACACCCGGACTGCGGTTGCGTTCGGTCGCGCATTACGCCGTGTTGAGCGACCATCGACCGCACAGGCATCCGTCGACCTAGCCTGTCGGGGTGAGCCAGCACGAACCTGCATCCGATCGCCCTGCCACCTCCCGTCACTATCTCGTTTCAACGGACGAGCTTGCCGCGCTGCTGGCGGAGCACGCCTCCAACGAGCAGACGGATGCTCGACGCCGCGCAATCGTCGTGCTCGACGCGACGGTGCTGCCGGTGGCCGGCTTCGACGGGCATCCGTCGTACGTGACGGGCGATGAGCAGTACCTCGTCTCCGGGCACATCCCGGGCGCCGTGTTCGCCGACCTGATCAGCGCGTTCAGCGATCCGGATGCCCCGCGGCCGTTCACCCGTCCGGATGCCGTGCGCTTCGCCTCCGCAGCCGCGGCGCTCGGTATCAAGTCCGCGACGAGTGTCGTCGTGTACGACGCGGCTATCGGTCAGTGGGCCGCACGGCTCTGGTGGCTGTTCCGCTCCTTCGGCCACGATGACGTCGCCGTTCTCGACGGGGGCCTCCGCAAGTGGGAGGCGGAGGATCGGCCGATCGAAGTCGGCCACGTTGCACCGATCGAAGCGGCCGGATTCGGCGCCGTCGAGCGCGGGGAATTCTGGGCCGACAAGCAGCGCGTGCTGCAGGCCGTGTCAGGCGAGGCGCCCGCCACCCTGGTGTGCGGAATTCCGCCGCGCGAGTTCACCGGCGAGGCAGGGCATCGCCAGCGTCTCGGTCACATCCCTGGCAGCTTCAGCGCGCCGGCGGCGCGACTCGTCGACCGCGAGACCAACGCGTTCCTGAGCGACGACGCTCTGCGCGAGGTGCTGGCGGATGTCGTCGCCTCCCCCGACCCGATCGTCGCGTACTGCGCGGCAGGCATCGCAGCCACCTCGGATGCACTCGCTCTCGCCGTGCTCGGCCGCGACGACGTCTCGGTCTACGACGGATCGCTCAACGAGTGGGCAGCCGACGCGGAGGCACCGTTGGTCCTCTCCGCCCACCCGCCGGTCGAGTAGCGCCCGCGCAGCGGACGCGTATCGAGACCCTCGCCACGGCATTCAATCGCAGACGGGTCTCGATACGCGTGCCTCGGGCGCGCTACTCGACCAACGAGTATGCGCTACAGGCGGTCCACCGCGGTGACCCGCAGCACTGCAGCACCGGCGTCGTCGGACGCCGCGAGGTCGACGTCGGCGGCGATGCCCCAGTCGTGGTCGCCGGCCGGGTCGGCGAGGATCTGCCGCACGTGCCACACGCGCTCGGCTCCGTTGTCGGAGGGCGCGGCATCCGTCTCGTCGATGATGAGCATCGCGGCGCTGCGGGCATCCGTGTCGGTGCCGATCGCGTCGTGCTCGGCGTAGTAATCGTCGAGGGCGCGGGCCCAGGCATCCTCGCCGAAGTCCGGGTCGAGCTTGCCCAACTCGTCGGCACGATCGAGAGCCGCCAGCTGAACGCGACGGAACAACTCATTGCGCACCAGCACCAGGAACGCCCGACGGTTGGTCGTGACAGTGCGCGGGGCGGGAGGCACGATGGCGGTCTCGTCGGCGTGACGTGAGGCATCCGGATGCACCAGCTCCTCCCACTCGTCGAGCAGACTCGAGTCCACCTGCCGTACCAGCTCGCCGAGCCACTCGATCAGATCACGCAGCTCGTCGGTCTTCGCCTCGTCAGGTACGGTCTGGCGAAGTGCGCGGAAGGCGTCCGACAGGTAGCGCAGCACCACCCCCTCGCTGCGCGCGAGCGAATAGAACGACACGAACTCGGCGAACGTCATCGCCCGCTCGAACAGGTCGCGCACGACCGATTTGGGGCGCAGTTCGAAGTCGCGAATCCACGGCTGGCTCGCGCTGTAGGTCTCGAAGGACTGGCGCAGGATGCCCTCCAGCGGCTTCGGCCACGTCACGTCCTCGAGCAGCTCCATGCGTTCCTCGTACTCGATGCCCTCCGCCTTCATGGCGGCAACGGCCTCGCCCCGAGCGAGATGCTGTTGCGCGAGCAGGACAGGCCGCGGGTCGTCAAGGGTCGCCTCGACGACGGAGATCACGTCGAGCGCGTAGTCACCGGTGCCGACGCCCTTCGACTCGCTCCGCTCGCTCAGGGAGCTGACGCCGGCTGACCGTTGGGCGTCTTCCTCTGGCGAGAAGAGCTCGAAGGCGGCGAGCGCGAATGGCGACAGCGGCTG
>DASZMW010000138.1:0-6257 GCA_035551735.1 Humibacter sp.
GTCGACCTTCTGGAAGACGAGCAGCGGTTTGGACTCCGGCCCCGAGGCGAGCTCGACCCAGTCGGGCTCCTCCGACACGATCTGCATCGGCAGGAGCTGTTCGTAGAAGTGTGCGAGCGCGACGGGGTCTGGGCAATCAAGGATGAGGGACTCCCATGTTCCGATCATGTGGCGGACGCTATCGCAAGCCACCGACGGTCGGAGGAACGGCGAGCCTCGTCGGCCGCACCGTATGTTCCGGCACGCGACTACGATCGATACGCGCGTCGTAGCGCTCGTCAGATCGAAAGGCGCGCCATGGCATCCGCGGGATTCACGCTCTCCCCCGACCCGTCCGGCACGACGGTGAGCAGGCGCGCCTGGTGGGCGCTCGTCGTGCTCCTGGCCGGCATGTTCATGGCCCTGCTCGACACGAGCATCGTCAACGTGGCCCTGCAGACCATCCGCACGAGCCTGAACGCGAACGAAGCGACGCTGTCGTGGGTGATCTCGGGCTACGCGCTGGCATTCGGCCTGCTGCTCATTCCCGCCGGGCGGATCGGCGATCGGTTCGGCCACAAGTGGATCTTCGTCATCGGTGTCGCGGTTTTCACGCTCGCGAGCGTGTGGTGCGGCCTCGCCCAGTCGAGCACCGAACTCGTGATCGCGCGAGTGGTGCAGGGCGTCGGCGGCGGCATCTATGTGCCGGCCGTCGCATCCCTGATCCAGCTGATGTTCCCGCCGCGCATCCGCGGACGGGCCTTCGGCCTGATGGGCGCCGTGATCGGCGTCGGCACGGCGCTCGGGCCGATCGTGGGCGGGCTGCTCATCCAAGCGTTCGGAGAGACCGAGGGATGGCGTTCCATCTTCTTCGTGAACGCTCCGATCGGCGTGCTCGTGATCGTCGCAGGCATCCTGCTCGTTCCCGGCGGTGCAGAGGGCAAGCGCCTGTCGACGGATGCCTTCGGCCTGCTTCTGGCGATAGCGGGCATGGTCGCGCTGCTGGTTCCGCTCATCGAGGGCGAGGATCTCGGCTGGCCGGTCTGGACGTTCCTGAGCCTCGCCGGCGGCGTCGTGCTGCTCGTGCTGTTCGCGTTCTGGGAGCGGCACGTCGCGAAGACGGATGCCGAGCCGCTCGTGCCGCCGCACCTGTTCTCCCATCCGCAGTTCACCGGGGGCGTGCTGCTCGCGTTCGTCTACTTTGCGGCGTTCACGAGCATCTTCTTCACGATCTCTCTGCTCTGGCAGGCCGGTCTGCAGCACACAGCCCTGGAGTCCGGCCTCGTGTCGCTGCCGTTCTCGATCGGCAACATCGTCGGCGCCGCGCTGAGCGACAGGCTCGCCGTCAGGATGGGCCGAAACGTGCTCAGCCTTGGCACGGGGCTCGTGGCGCTGGGTCTCGTCTCGCTGTGGCTGATCCTGTGGCTGGCGCCGACCGCCGACCTCGTCAACTGGGATCTGCTCGTCCCGCTCTTCGTCGCGGGATTCGGCAGCGGACTCTTCATCGCGCCGAACGCGCGCTTCATCGTGTCGACGGTGGACAACTCGGAAGCCGGTGCGGCCAGCGGTGTCATCCAGACGGTGCAACGAGTCGGGTCGGCGATCGGCATCGCGGTGATCGGCAGCATCCTGTTCGGCCAGCTGCCGAGCTCCTTCACCCCGAGCAAGGCAGAGACTGCGAAGATCGCCCAGCAACACGCAGCAGGCGGAGCGGATGCCATCAAGCACGCGATCACGCAGTACGTCGATCAGAACCTCGCCACTGCATTCGGCCACGGCGCCGCTCTCGCCATGATGACGAGTGCCATCTTCGCGGTCGCGGCGTTCCTGCTGGTGTTCGCGCTGCCGAAGCGGGTGAGTCTGCATTGATCGCGCCATCGGCGAGCGGAGGCATCCGGCCATGACAGCAACGACCGAGCAGGCAGCCTGGTTCACGCACGACCGCTTCGGCATGTTCATCCACTGGGGCGCCTACGCGCTGGGGGCACGCCACGAGTGGCTGATGAACCGGGAGCGGATGTCTGCTGAGCAGTACGAGCGCTACGCCCGCCACTTCGACCCCGACCTCTTCAACGCACGGGAATGGGCCGCTGCCGCAAAGGCCGCGGGTGTGAAGTACGTCGTGCTCACCACGAAGCACCACGACGGTTTCTGCCTGTGGGATTCCGACCTCACCGACTACAAGGTCACCAACTCGCCGTTCGGCCGCGATGTCGTCGCCGAGTTCGTCGAGGCCGTTCGGGATGCCGGTCTCAAGGTCGGCTTCTACCACTCACTTCTCGACTGGCACCACCCCGACTTCACGATCGACGGATTCCATCCGCAGCGAGACGATCCGAACGCCACCGCCCTCAACGAGGGACGCGACATGGCTCGCTATCGGGACTACCTGCACGGCCAGGTGCGCGAACTCCTCACCCGATACGGCCGCGTCGATTACCTCTTCTTCGACTTCTCGTACGCGGTGAACCACGAGCCCGTCGTGTGGGGTGCGAAGGGCGCGGAGGACTGGGCGTCGGACCAGTTGCTCGCGATGGTGCGCGAGCTGCAGCCGGGCATCCTGGTCAACGATCGCCTCGGCATCCCAGGCGATCTCGTCACGCCCGAGCAGTACCAGCCCGATCGTCCGCTCGAGATCGGCGGCAAGCCCGTGCTGTGGGAGGCGTGCCAAACACTGAACGGAAGCTGGGGCTACGACCGCGACAACACCGACTACAAAGACGTCGGGCTGCTCGTGCGCATGCTGATCGACGGCGTCGCCAAGGGCGGCAACCTTCTTCTCAATGTCGGACCGAACGGTCGGGGCGCGTTCGACGAGCACGCTCTCGAGTCGCTCGACGGGATCGGCGAATGGATGCGCCTGCACTCGCGATCCATCTACGGTGCCGGGCGCAGCGCGTTCACTCCGCCCACCGACATCCGCTACACGCAACGTGGCGACCGGCTCTACGCACACCTCTTCGCCTGGCCGTTCGAGACGCTGCACCTGCCGGGCCTCGCCGAGCACGTCGAGTACGCACAGCTGCTGAACGACGCGTCGGAGCTTGGCATGCGGGTCATCGACCCGAACACCACCGCGCAGAACATGTCGCAGGGCGGGCAACCCGCCGGCACGCTGACCCTCACCCTGCCGGTGCGCCGGCCGGATGTCGCGGTGCCGGTCGTGGAGTTGTACTTGCGCTGAGTCAGAGTCGCGGCCGGCACTCGTCGGAGTTTCTGCGCGACACGGCGTGGGCTGGGGCGTCAGTGCGGCGCGTCGCGCAGAAACTCCGACGAGTCACGCCGCGACGACGGCCTGCTCGTCGTAGAGGCGGGCGTAGATGCCGCCGGCCTCCAGCAGCTCGGCGTGCGTGCCCCGCTCGACGATCTGACCGTGATCGATCACGAAGATGACGTCGGCCGCGACGATAGTGGACAGCCGGTGCGCGATTGCGATCGTGGTGCGCCCGGTCGCTGCGGAGTCGAGCGCCTGCTGCACGACGCGCTCCGAGATGGTGTCGAGGGCACTGGTCGCCTCATCGAGGATCAGCACTTCCGGATCCTTCAACAGCACACGCGCGATCGCGATGCGCTGTTTCTCTCCGCCTGAGAGCCGGTAACCGCGCTCGCCGACGAGAGTGTCGTATCCGTCGGGGAAACCGGCGATCGTGTCGTGGATGTTCGCGGCACGCGCCGCCGCCTCGAGCTGCTCCTGCGTGGCATCCGGGGCCGCGTACCTGAGGTTCTCCGCGATGCTCGCGTGGAAGAGGTAGGTCTCCTGACTCACGATGCCGATGTGGTCGACGAGAGATTCGTGCTTGAGCTCGCGGACATCCTTCCCCGCGAACGTGACCGCTCCGTCGGTCGTTTCGTAGAAGCGCGGCACGAGGTACGACACGGTGGTCTTGCCCGCTCCGCTCGGTCCGACGAAGGCGGCGAACTGGCCGGGTCGAATCGTGAAGTCCACGTCGTCGAGGGTCGCGCGCTCGGTGGCACGGGCATCCGGATACCGGAACGTGACGCCGCGGAATGCGATTTCGCCAACGGGCCCCTCTGCGGGGACGTCGACGGCATCCGGTCGGTCGGCGATCGCCGGCTTCAGGTCGAGGTACTCGAAGATTCGGGCGAACAGGGCGCTGGATGTCTGCAGGTTGAGCGCGGTCTGCATGATGCCGATCAGCGGGAACAGCAGGCGGGCTTGCACCGTGGTGAACGCGACGATCGTTCCCGACGTGATGTCAGGCGCGCCACGACCTAAGAGCCACGCAGCGACGAGGTAGACGATCGCGGGAATGGACGACAGGAAGATCTGCACCATCGCGAAGAACCACTGGCCGCTCATCGTCTCTTTGACCTGGAGCGAGACCTGGGTCTCGTTCTCGTCCGAGTAGCGCGCGGTCTCTGCGCGCTGCCGGTTGAAGCTCTTGGAGAGCAGGATGCCCGACACGCTCAGCGTCTCCTGCGTGATCGCTGTCATGTCGGACAGCGACTCCTGGGTCGCTGTCGCGATGCGCGCCCGCACTTGGCCGACCCGGCGTTGAGCGATGACGAGGAACGGCATCAGCACGACGGCGATCAGGGTGAGCTGCCAGTTCAGAAGGATCATGGCGACGAACGCCGCGATCACCGTCACGATGTTGCCGAGCACACTCGAGATCGTGTTGGTGAGCACGTTCGAGACGCCACCGACATCGTTCTGGAGCCGGGATTGGATGACCCCGGTCTTCGTGCGCGTGAAGAAGCTGAGTTCCATCGACTGCAGGTGACGGAACAGCTTCACGCGCAGCGACCCCATCACCTTGTTGCCCACGGTCGCAGTCAGAAAGGTCTGCCACACGCCGAGGCCACCGGAGACGAGGTACACGACGATCATGGCGACGACCAGGATGACCGTGACCCGCAGGTCCGGATGCCCGGCCTTCGGAAACAGCCCATCGTCGAACACCCGCTGCGTCAGAAGCGGTGGAATCACGGTCAAAGCCGCCGAGATCAGCACGAGCACCACGGTCACCGACAGTGCAGCCCTATACGGCGCGAACAGCTCGGCCACCCGCCGCATCAGATGCGGGATCTTCGGAGCGCGAGCGTTCGCGGCCTTCTGCGAGGCGATGTCCCCGCCTCTACCGCCGCGGCCCCCGCCGACGGGTCGTCCCATCATGCTCATGGTGCTTCCTCTCGCTTCGCAGCGCGCAGGACGAGCATCCACTCGCGCGACGCGTCAACGATATATCGTTTGGCGCGCCGAGGAAGCCACTCGAGGCCGTGTTCGCCGAGGGCGTGAGGCGACTGGTTGTCGCGTGGGGGCCGGTCGTTGCGGTCACGGAACGACCGGTCAGTGTGCGGGTCGCGTCACTGACCGACGAAAGGCCTTGCCGAGCCACGAGGTCACGACTGCCACGCCGCTGGGGCGAAGTACCTGGTCGTCCGCGGCGGCGGGCACCGCATCTCCGCGAGCGCTGACCGTCTCGGCCTGGCGACGAAGAATCTCGTTGCTGCGATCGAGCTCCTCGGCGTCGCGGTGGGCGGTGACCTGCGCGAAGTATCCGTTGATGTTCATGGTCTCTCCCCTGTGCGTTCGGCGTCGGATGCTCCGGCTCCCGTTGTTCTGCTGACAGGTATGAGATTCCTCGCTAAGGGGATGCCCGCTCATCGGGCGGATGCCTCATCTTTCGCTACGCCACTGCCCTATCCCCCGCGCGTGCGACGCCTAAGACCACGGCGACCGCCTTAGGCGGGAGTCTGATCGCGGCGCCTGCGGCGGCTGCGCCTAAGAGAGCTCGTCCGCCGGCTGGGCAGATGCGTAGAGTGCTGCGGCTTCCGCTCGGTTCGTGGCGCCGATCTTTGCCAGGATCGCCGAAACGTGCACCGAAACCGTTTTCGGCGAGATGAAGAGCCGGGTGCCGATCTGCGGGTTGGTCAGCCCCTCGGCCACCAGCTCGAGCACCTGCAGTTCACGCGGGGTGAGTGCTTCCATCCCGCTCGCCGATGATGCCGACGACGTCGCATCGACGCCGTCGAGCGGAATTCCACACCGGGCCGCGAGCTCTCGCGCCCACCGGGCGACGATGGACGCCCCCTGCGCCGGCGCAATCGCAACGACGCTCGCAAGTACTTCGGCCGCCTCGTCCCGATCTCCGCCCGCCGCGAGTGCCTCTGCCCATCGATACCGGGCGTAGTGCAGATATCGCACCGGGAAGAATCCGCGGGAGATGACCTCGACTGCGTCGTGCCAGTCATCCGGGCTCACGGCGTCGATTCGCGACCATTCCGCCGCGACAAGAGCACGGTACGCTGCGGAC
>DASZMW010000139.1:0-4260 GCA_035551735.1 Humibacter sp.
GCAGGCACGTCCCGCTGGTCGAGTAGCGCGCCGCAGGCACGCGTATCGAGACCCGCACGGGGGGGTCTCGATACGCGTCGCCCTGCGGGCGGCGCTACTCGACCAGCGGGAGGGGCGGGGCTAGTGGGAGGATCGAGGGCATGGCCGGCCGTCTGATGCTGCTCGACACTGCTTCGCTGTACTTCCGCGCGTTCTACGGCGTGCCCGAGGGGGTGAAGTCGCCGGACGGGATGCCGGTGAACGGCATCCGCGGACTCCTCGACATCATCGCGAAGCTGGTGACCCAGTTCGAGCCGACTGAGCTCGTCGCGTGCTGGGACGACGACTGGCGGCCCGCCTGGCGCGTCGAGAATATTCCGTCGTACAAGCAGCACCGCGTCGAGCGCGCGGTGCCCGGCGGCGTCGACGTCGAGGAGACGCCGGCCGGACTCGTGCCGCAGATCCCCGTGATCCGCGAGCTGCTGGGAGCACTCGGCATCGCCGTCGTCGGCGCCGAGCAGGCCGAGGCCGACGACGTGATCGGATGCCTGGCCCGCCGCGTGGCATCCGCCTCGAACGAAGCGTCGGCGGTGGACGTCGTCACCGGCGACCGCGACCTGTTCCAGCTCGTCGACGACGCGACGGGCGTGCGCATCGTGTATACCGCACGGGGCATGAGCAAGCTCGAGCTCGTGACCGACGCGGTGGTCGAAGCGAAGTACGGGATCTCGCCGCGGCAGTACGCAGCCTTCGCGGCGTTGCGCGGGGATCCGTCCGACGGGCTGCCGGGCGTCGCGGGCATCGGCGAGAAGTCGGCGGCAGGACTGCTGCGGGAGTTCGGCGACCTCGACGGCATTCTCGCGGCGGCGGCGGACCCGAGCACGGCGATGGCGGCGGGTATCCGCGCGAAGCTGGCTGCCGCATCCGACTACCTGGAACGCGCGGTGCCCGTCATCGCGGTGGGCGAGCGGGTGGAGCTGCCCGAGGTGGACGCGACGCTTGCGCCGCTGGATGCCGCGGCGCAGGCATCGGTGGACGCGATCGGCGAGCGCTACGGCCTAGGCGGAGCACTCGACCGTGCTCAGAAAGCCCTGGCTCCGCTCCGCGCCTGACCGGGTGTCTCCACCACAATTCAGGACATATCGGCACTCGCGCACGATATATCGATGGCTGCCCGCATGTCCTGAATCGTGGTGATGGTCGACGGTAAAGGTGGTGATGGTCGACGATAAAGGCACGGTCGGGCGGTGGTGGTGGGGGCGGTGGCTAATCCAGCAGCAGCGCCGGCTCCTCGATGATCGCAGCGACGTCGGCCAGGAAGCGGCTGGCGACATCGCCGTCCACGACGCGGTGGTCGAAGGATGCCCCGAGCGTCGTGACGAAGCGCGGTCGCACCTCGCCGTCCACGACCCACGGCTTCTGCTTGATCGTGCCGAGTGCCACGATGCCCACCTCGCCCGGATTGAGGATGGGCGTGCCGGTGTCCATGCCGAAGACACCGATGTTCGTCACGGTGATCGTGCCACCGGCCATGTCGGAGGGCTGCGTCTTGCCGTCACGAGCCGTGATGGTCAACTGCTCGAGCGACCTGGCGAGCTCGAGCATACTCATCGCCTGCGCCTCCTTGACGTTCGGCACGATGAGTCCGCGCGGCGTCGCCGCTGCAACACCGAGGTTCACATAGTGCCGAACGATGATCTCGTCGTCGGTCCACGTCGAGTTCACCGTGGGGTTGCGGCGCACCGCCCAGATCATCGCCTTGGCCATGATGAGCAGCGGCGACACCTTGATTCCGGCGAAGTCGGTGGATGCCTTCAGCCGCTTCACGTACTCCATCGTGCGCGTGGCGTCGACGTCGACGAACAGACTCACGTGCGGCGCGCTGAACGCGCTCGTGCTCATCGCGGTGGCGATCGCCTTGCGCACGCCCTTCACCGGGATGCGCTCCTCGCGCTCGTCCGCCCACGCCGGTGTCTCGATGTTGCGGAACACGCTCGCCTGGCTGGCCTGGCGCACGACGTCGTCTCGCGTGATCTCGCCGGCGAGCCCGGTGCCTGCGACAAGGTCGAGATCGACACCGAGGTCTTTCGCAAGCTTGCGGATGGGCGGCTTCGCAATCACAGGAGATGCCTTCGCCGCCGGCACCAGATCGGCGGTCGACGGCACGTGCCTCCCAGCCGGATCGACCCGGCCGCGGCCCTGCCGCCTGCTCGCGCCATGTCCCGCCGAGCCGTACCCGACGAGCACGGCGCCCGGCTTGGGGTCGTCGCCCTCGCGCTCGACCAGAGCGGATGCCGTCGCGTCCGCGAACTGCTCGGCCGCGGCATCCTGCGCCACTCGCTCCCCGGCACGGCCGTCGTCGACACCGGCGTCCGCCGCACCGCCTGGCGCCTCGTCGACGTCGATCACGTTGTCGAAGCCCTCGCCGCCGGTCGGCAGTCCGCCCGACGCGCCCGCGCCGACGACGATGATCGGGGTGCCGACCTCGACGGTGTCGCCCTCGTTCACCAGAAGCCGATCGACGACACCCTCGAACGGCGACGGCAGCTCGACCAGCGACTTGGCGGTCTCGATCTCGCAGAGCACATCGTTGAGGTGCACGGGATCACCCGGTCCGACCTTCCACGAGACGATCTCCGCCTCGGTCAGGCCCTCGCCGACGTCCGGCAGCAGAAACTCGGACTCACTCATGGCACTCCTTGCGGCCTGTGAAAACTTCGACCAGCTGTTGGGTCGATGCGGTTGTACGTCAATACGCCAGCGCGCGGTCGACGGCTTCGAGCACCCGGTCGGCGTCGGGAAGGTACAGGTCTTCGAGCTTGGCGGGCGGAAACGGGGTGTCGAACCCAGCCACGCGCAGCACCGGCGCCTGAAGGGAATAGAACGCCTTCTCTGCGACCGTCGCCGCGATCTCGCTTCCGAGGCTCGCGAAGCCCTGAGCCTCCTGGGCGACCACCAGTCGTCCGGTCTTGCGCACCGACTCCAGCAGCGGGCCGAAGTCGATCGGTGACAGCGATCGCAGGTCGACGACCTCGAGGCTGGTGCCCTCCTCTTGCGCAATCTCGGCCGCGCGCAGCAGCACACTCACCATCGCTCCGTGGCCGACCAACGTGGCATCCGTTCCGGTGCGTACCACCCGGCTGCCGTGCAGCGGTGCCGCACTTCCCTCGAAGTTCACCTCGCCCTTCGGCCAGTAGCGACTCTTGGGTTCCAGGAACACGACGGGGTCGTCAGAGCGACAAGCTTCCTGGATCATCCAGTAGGCGTCGTTCGGGGTGGACGGGCTCACGACGCGCAGGCCGGGGGTGTGCGCGAAATAGGCTTCGGGGCTCTCCTGGTGGTGCTCGACGGCGCCGATGTGACCGCCGTAGGGGATGCGGATGACCACGGGCATCCGCAGCGCGCCCTCGTGCCTGGCCGTGATCTTCGCGAGCTGCGTCGTGATCTGGTCGAAGGCGGGGAAGACGAACCCGTCGAATTGGATCTCACACACAGGCCGGTAGCCGCGCATGGCCAACCCGATCGCGGTGCCGACGATGCCGGCCTCGGCCAGCGGAGTGTCGATCACGCGCTGCTCCCCGAACTCGGCCTGCAGCCCTTCCGTGATGCGGAAGACGCCGCCGAGTGGACCGATGTCCTCGCCCATGAGCATGACGTGGTCGTCGTCGGCGAGCGCCTGGCGAAGCCCTGCGTTCAGCGCCTTGGCCATCGGAAGGCTCTCGACGCCGGTGCGGAACGGCGTTCGCTTCGCGGTATCGGATGTCTGCACCACCTGCTGCGCGGTCGTCACGTCGGTCATGCCGCTCCTCCCTGCGCCGAAGCGGCCGTGCCGGCCCGGGCATCCGCTTCGAACGAGCGCTCGTAACGCTCCAGCCATGCGCGCTGCTCCGCCATGCCGGCGTGCGGCTCGGAGTAGACGTGGTCGAAGATGACCTCGGCCGCCGGTGCGACCAACTCGAGCGTGCGCCGACGAATGTCCGCCGAGTAGTCGGCTGCCTCCTCGTCGACGGCGTCGAACCATTCACCGCCGACACCGCGGCCGGCAAGGAACGCGCGCATGCGGGCGATCGGGTCGCGGCCGCGCCAGTGGTCATCCTCATCCGACGTGCGGTACCGCGTTGGATCGTCGCTCGTCGTGTGCGCACCCATGCGGTAGGTGACTGCCTCGATCAGACTCGGGCCATGGCCACCGCGTGCTTCGTCGAGCTGCTTGGCGGTGACCGCGTAACTGGCCAGCACGTCGTTGCCGTCGACCTGCACTCCCGGAATACCGAACCCGCT
>DASZMW010000140.1:0-13413 GCA_035551735.1 Humibacter sp.
CAACGTCGAGGCGTAGCCCCGAGCTACTCCACCACAGCGAGCGCGTCGATCTCCACCAGCATCTCCTCGCGCGGCAGACCCGTGAACACCGTCGTGCGCGACGGGAGCACACCGCTCGGGGAGTTCTCGGCGACGAACGCGCCGTAGGCCTCGTTCATCGGCCCGAAGTCGTCACGGCTCGTCAGGTAGACGCGCAGCATGATGACGTCGTCGAAGGATGCCCCGCCGGCCTCCACGATCGCCTTGATGTTCTGCAGCACCCGCGTGGTCTGTGCCGCCACATCGCCGAGGAACACGTACTCGTTCGTCGCGGGATCCACCGCCCCCTGACCGGAGACCTGCAGAAGCGGCCCCTTGCGCACACCCTGTGAGAAGGTGAACGCGGGCGCGGGCGCCCCGGTGGTCGTGATGCGCGTCTTGCTCATGGTGCTCCGTTCTCGTCGTCGAGGAACCGGCGGATCATGATGCGGCCGTGCTCCTCGAAATCATCATCGCCGATCCCGTGGGACCACACGACAGTGCCGATCGCCTCGCGCAGCGTTTCCAGTGCGAGCAGCTCGGCGTCTGGCTCGTCGAGTTCCCGACGCATTCCCGCCATGAAGGCGGTCTCGAGATCCGGATGCTCGTGGAAGTCCTTGCTGCGCAGCCTCACCAGATCGCTCACCCACGATCGCTGCGCCCCGCGTCCGAAGTCGATGACTGCGACACGTCCGTCGTTCACGAGCCAATTGCGCGGCTGGTAGTCGCCGTGCGTGAAGTGCAGGCGCACGGGCCGAAGCCGCATGCGTCCGAGTCGTTCGCGCAGGCGCGCCACCGAGTCGCTGTCGACGAGTCCGTCGGCGCGGCCGAGAAGGTCCTCCGTCTGCGCCGACACCGATGCCAGGTAGCCGTCCGTGACCGCGCCGGGCACCTGCAATCGGGCCAGGATGTCGCCAGCCTGCTCGAACGCGCCCACGTCGCTCTGCCACGGCGTTCCGAGCAGCAGTTCGCCCGGCAGGTAGTCAGTGACGAGGATGCCCGCGCTCTCATCGGCGAACTCGAGCCGCGGCGCCGAAAGGCAGAGCCGGTCGATCACATCGCGATGCGCGGCGATCTCCCTGCCGATGTGGTGACTCGTCTCGCTCGCCTTGACCGTGTGATCCGCGACGCCGGTGCTGTCGCCCGTCGTGCGGACCCGCAGCACGGTGGTGTCCTGCAGGGGCCAGGAGAAGTCTTCGACGAGCATCCACTCGCCGAGCCATTCATCGAGCAGCGCCGACTGACGCGCATTCAGCCCGTTCGCGGTGCTCGCCATCACCCTGGCAGGCTATCGGTCGCCCGTAGACTCACGACGGTGATCGCAGAACCATTCTCCGCATCGCGAACCCTCTCGGAGCGCGACAAATCGGTTCCCCCGTCGGCGCATGGCAGTACGGTTGCCGAGTTCCTCGCCACCCGGCCGCGGCTGTCCGACTTCCTCACCCCTGTGCTCACGCTCGACCGCGGTGCGCTCGAGAACAACGTGCGGGTGATGCGCGAGTGGCTCGTTCAGAACGACTTCCGCATCGCACCGCACGGCAAGACGACGATGGCGCCCGCCCTCTGGCGGGACCTGATGGATGCCGGCGCATGGGGCCTCACCGTCGCGACGCCGTGGCAGGCGGGGGTCGCGCGGGCTGCCGGCATCCGTCGCATCATGATCGCGAACTCCGTCGTCGACCCGGTCGCGATCAGATGGGTCGCGGACGTGAGCCGTGGCGCGGACGAGCCCGAAATGCTCTCGTGGGTCGACGACCTGCGAACCGTGCGCCTGCTCGAGGAAGGGGCCGGGCCGCGCGGCAGACGCATCCCGGTGATCGCGGAACTGGGCGGCGTCGGCGGCCGCACCGGTGCACGGGGAGCGGATGCCGCACTCGGCATCGCCCGCGCCGTCGCAGCATCCGAGAACCTTGAGCTCGCCGGCGTCGGCGGCTACGAGGGGGCAGTCGGTCACGACAGGTCGACGGATGCCGTCGCCCGCGTCGACGCCTACCTCGACGACCTACGCGCTCTGCACGTCGCCGTCGCGGCTGAGGGACTCTACCGGCAGACGGGCGACGGCGATCACCCGATCGTCACTGCGGGCGGCAGTGCCTACCTCGATCGTGTGGCGGCCAGGCTGGGCGGAATTGCCGGCGCCGACGTTGTGCTGCGCTCCGGCGCATACCAGGTGCATGACGACGGCTACTACTCCCTCATCGGCCCGATGGGAACACTGACCGGCACCGAGCCGTTCCGCTCCGCCATGCACCTGCGTGCCCGCGTGGTGTCACGGCCAGAGCCGGGGCTCGCGCTGCTCGACGCGGGTCGCCGTGACCTTCCGTTCGATGAGGGGCTGCCCGTTCCGCAGGCCGTTATCAGCGGCGGCGGCGCAGTGCTCACGGGTGGCGTACTCACCGGGGCGAAGATCACCGCCGTCAACGATCAGCACGCATTCCTCCGCCTGCCGCAGGCGCCGATCGACGACCTTCCGGTCGGCTCGGTCGTGCGGCTCGGTCTTTCGCACCCCTGCACCGCGCTCGACAAGTGGCGGCTCGTGCCGGTGGTCGATGACGCGCTCGCCGAGGATCCGCTCGTGATCGATCTCGTCGAGACGGTCTTCTGACGGTGGCACGGGCATCCAGCGACAAGGTGCTGTTCGCCGGCTCGACAGTGGTCGACGGCTCGGGCGGCGAGCCGTACGTCGCGGACGTGCTCGTGGAAGACGGACGAATCGCCGCGATCGACCGCTCCTGCGAGGCCGTGGCCGCCGTCGTGACGAATGCCCGCACCATCGACGCCAACGGCCTCGCGCTCGCGCCGGGCTTCGTCGACATGCACGCGCACTCCGACCTTGCGGTGCTGAGCGACGCGGACCATCTCGCAAAGCTCGGTCAAGGTGTCACGACGGAGCTGATCGGCCAGGACGGGCTCGGCTACGCGCCGGTCGACGACGGCGCGATGCGCGACATCCGCACCCAGATCGCCGGCTGGAACGGCGAACCGCCGCTCGACTACGGCTGGCGCAGTATGACCGACTTCCTCGCTCGGCTCGACCGCGGCGTCGAGGGTGCAGGCACGCCGACGAACGTGGTAGTGCTCGTGCCGCAGGGCAACCTCAGGATGCTCGCCGTCGGCCACGACGACCGGCCGGCGACACCGGCCGAGCTCGACGGCATGCGCGGCATCCTCGCCGACAGCCTCGACGCAGGCGCCAAAGGTCTCTCCAGCGGCCTCACGTATGCGCCTGGCATGTACGCCGATCAGGCCGAACTCACGTCACTCTGCGAGATCGTCGCGGACCGCGGCGGCTTCTACGTGCCGCACACCCGCTCCTACGGAGTCGGCGCGCTGGACGCCTACCGCGAGGTCATCGACATCGCCTCGGCGACCGGATGCGCCCTGCACCTCGCGCACGCCACGCTCAACTTCGCGACGAACCGCGACGCGCTGCCCCTGTTCCTCGAGCTGATCGATGAGGCACTCGAACGCGGCGTCGATCTCACTCTCGACAGCTATCCGTACCTGCCGGGAGCCACGACGCTCGCCGCCCTGCTGCCGAGCTGGATGTCCGTCGGCGGCCCGGACGCCCTGCTCGCGCGGCTGCGCAGCGGCGACCACCGGGACGCGATCGCGGAGGCCCTCGACGCCGGGTCCGACGGATTCCACGGTGAGCGCGCGGACTGGAGCGTGATCCAGATCGCCGGAGTGCGCTCGCCGGAGCTCGAGGGCATCGTCGGCTCGAGCGTGGCCGAGCTGGCGGACGCGGCCGGTGAGCATCCTGTCGACGTCGTGATCGACCTGCTGCTGCGGGATCGGCTGGGAACGAGCATCCTGATGCACATCGGCCATGAGGCGAACGTGCGCGGCATCATGCGGCACGCTGTGCACACCGGAGGGAGCGACGGCATCCTCGTCGGCTCGCGGCCGCACCCGCGCGGGTGGGGAACGTTCGCCCGCTACCTCGGGCACTACGTGCGCGACGTGGGGGTACTGACGCTGGCCGAGTGCGTGCGGCACCTGGCCGCCACTCCGGCGCGGCGGCTTGGCCTGGCCGACCGCGGGCTCGTGCGCGAGGGGTTCGTCGCCGACCTGGTGCTGTTCGATCCGCTCACCGTGCGCGACGTCGCGACCTTCGACGACCCGCGCAGGCCGGCGGAGGGCTTCCGCGCCGTCATGATCGACGGCCGGGTAGTGGTCGACAACGGCTGGCGCACGGATGCCGTCGCCGGGCGCGTGTTGCGTGCGGCCTAGGCCCGCGCACCCGCCCGATGCAGCTCGAGGTGCTCCAGGTACACCTCTGCGTTGTGACGGATGCCGGCCACCTCGTCGTCGCTCAGCTCGCGCCGCACCTTCGCCGGCACGCCCGCGACGAGTGACCGCGGCGGCACGACGGTACCGGCGGTGACGAGAGCGCCGGCCGCGACGAGCGACCCCGAGCCGATCACAGCCCCGTTCATCACCGTCGCGTGCATGCCGATCAGCACGTCGTCTTCGATCGTGCAGCCGTGCAGCACGGCGTTGTGACCGACCGAGACGCCGCTGCCGAGCGTGAGGGGTGCACCGTCGTCGACGTGGCACGAGACGTTGTCCTGCAGGTTCGAGCGTGCACCGATGACGATCGGCTCGTTGTCGGCGCGCAGCACGGCGTTGTACCAGACGCTCGCCAGCTCGTGCAGCGTCACGGCACCGACCAGAGTCGCACCCGGCGCGACCCATGCGGTCTCGGCTACCTCGGGAGCGGCCCTGCCGGGCAGAACGATCAGACGGGCATCAGCGGCGACGGTCATGCAGCCAGGCTATGCCCGCCGCGAGCGCGGACCTGCCTTCATCAGCGCAGGCAAATCTCCCGAAACCAGGCAGATGCCGCCTGACTTCGCGAGGAGAGCGCGATCTTGCCTGTTTTCGCGTCGCGACCCTACTCGTCGCGGCGGGCCCCGTCCGACGGCACGACCGCGAACAGGTCGGGCTGGGCGTAGCCGTGCTCGGCGAACGCGCCGTCGACAGCCGCTTCGACGTGCGAGATCAGCTCGCGCGGCACGAGGGCGATCGCCGAGCCGCCGAAGCCGCCGCCGGTCATCCGGGCGCCGATCGCACCGTAGTTCTGTGAGATCTCGACGGCCAGGTCGAGCTGGGGAACGGAGACCTCGAAGTCGTCGCGCAGCGACCGGTGCGAGGCATCCATCAGATCGCCGATCGCCCGCGGTCCCTGCTCGCGCAACGTTCGCACAGTGTCGAGAACGCGCTGGTTCTCCGTGACAACGTGACGCACCCGCCGGAACGTCTCGCCGTCGAGCACCTCGCGTGCTCGCGGCAGGTCTGAGATCGACACCTCGCGCAGCGACTCGACGCCGAGCGCCTTGGCTCCCGCCTCGCAGGATGCCCGCCTCGCGGCATATCCGCCCGCCGCGTGCTCGTGCTCCACCTTCGTGTCGATCACGAGGACTTCGAGCCCTGCCTCGTCGAACCCGAGCGGGATGACGTCGCGTTCCAGGCTCCTGCAGTCGATGAAGATGCCGCAGTCCAGCCGCCCCAGCAGGGATGCCGACTGGTCCAGGATGCCCGTCGGCGCCCCGACGACCTCGTTCTCGGCGATGTGCCCGGCCTTCACCAGGGCGTTCCGGTCCAGGTCGAGGCGCCAGACATCATTCAAGGCGACGGCGACGGCCGACTCGATGGCTGCCGAGGATGACAGCCCCGCGCCGACGGGGACGCCGGAGTCGAGGTACAGGTCGAATCCGGGGACGGCATCCAGATCGGCGCCGAGCTGCCCCAATACCGACCGGCCCAGCGCCCACGCGACTCCGAGCGGGTAGTTCTGCCAGCCGGGTGCGCCGCCTGGGCCGAGATCGGCGAGCGTGGTCTCGACGATCTCGTCGGTGAACGACGAAGTCAGACGCACCGTTCGGTCGTCGCGCAGGGACAGTGCTGCGACGGTACGACGATCGATAGCGAACGGAAAGACGAAGCCGTCGTTGTAGTCCGTGTGCTCGCCGATCAGGTTCACACGCCCAGGCGCCGACCAGATCCCCTGCGGTGCGTGCCCGTACAACTCGGTGAAGCGGGCACGTGCCGTCTCGACGAGGTCGGTCATACGGGGGTCTCCTTGTCTGCGGTGGCGATCGCCTGGCGCAGGGACTCAGCCTGCACCTCGGGCGGCACATCGCCGATCCATGCTCCCATGGCGGCCTCGCTCCCGGCCAGGAACTTGAGCTTGTCTGCAGCACGTCGCGGCGACGTCAGTTGCAGGTGGAGGCGCACGTCGTCCCGATGCTCGTTCACCGGCGCCTGATGCCAGGCAGCGATGTAGGGGGTGGGGGAGTCGTAGAGCCGGTCGACGCCTCGCAGCAGACGCAGGTAGAGGGTGGCGAGTTCTGCGCGCTCGGCATCGCTCGTGGCGGCGAAGTCGGCCACCTGCCTGTGCGGCACGAGGTGCACCTCGAGCGGCCACCTCGCTGCGAAGGGCACGAAGGCGCTCCAGTGCTCGCCGGTCAGGAGCATCCGCTCGCCCTGCTGTTCGTAGCTCAGGATGTCGTCGAACAGATTCGGCCCGTAAGCCTCCACCGAGGCGAGCAGGCGCTGGGTGCGCGGCGTGATGTAGGGATAGGCGTAGATCTGACCGTGCGGATGCCCGAGCGTCACGCCAATCGCCTCGCCGCGGTTCTCGAACGGGAAGACCTGCTGGATGCCTTCCATCGCCGACAGCGCGGCCGTGCGGTCTGCCCACGCCTCGATGACCGTGCGGGCCCGAGAAGCGCTGATGCTGCCGAATGCGCCGGTGTGCCCGGGGCTGAAACAGACCACCTCGCAGCGGCCGACCGACGTGCGTACGCGTCCGATGCCCACCTCGGCGAGGTCGGCGAGGCCGTGCGGGGCATCCGGAGAGCTGAGCTCAGGGCCGAACGACGGCGACCGGTTCTCGAACACGGCCACGTCGTACTCGCTGGGAATCTCCGACGGATTGCCTGCCGACTGCGGCGCAAGCGGATCGAGCGCTGCCGGCGGAAGCACCACGCGGTTCTGGCGCGCTGCGGCGATGGAGATCCAATCGCCGGTCAGCGGATCCTGACGCATGCGCGCGGTCGCCGGACGTGGATCGAGTTCGCGGAGGTCTGGCGCCCGGTCGGGCGGCAACGTCGACTCGGCGTCATCGAAGTAGAACAGGTCGCGTCCGTCGGCGAGACGGTATTCGCGCTTGGTGATGGAGCCCACGAAGCCACGATAGCTTATGCATTGACAACGAAACAAAAGCAAACGTAAGTTGATGTCGTGACCGACCTACCAGGCTCCGTGCCCGATGCCGGCGCTCCCGCGATGATCAGGCGGCAGCGCATGCTCAGTCTCATCGCGGAGCGCGGTTTCGTGCGGGTCGGTGAGCTGAGCGAGACCTTCGGCGTCTCCGACGTGACAGTGCGCGGCGACCTCTCGGTGCTCGAAGGCACTCAAGGCATCCGCCGCGTGCACGGCGGCGCGATGCCCAGGGTGACCGGTCCGCTGCACGAGCTCTCGTTCGAAGAAGCGCTCGAGAGTCTGGCAGAGGAGAAGCGCGCGATCGCACGCAGGGCATCCGCACTCGTCGAGCCCGGCATGAGCGTGATCGTCGACGTCGGCAGCACAGGCATGGCAGTCGCGCGGGAACTGGTGCGGCGCGAGGATCTCTACGACGTCACCGTGATCACAAACGGCCTCACGATCGCGCTCGAGCTCGAGAACGCCGTTCCCCGCATGCAGGTCATCGTCACCGGCGGCACGCTTCGCCCCCTTCAGCACTCCCTCGTCGCACCGCTGGCCACCGTGATGTTCGAGAGGGTGCACGCCGATCTCGCCTTCATCGGCTGCAACGGTGTGGATGCCGTCGGTGGCGTCACGAACATCAACCTGCCGGAGGCGGAGCTCAAGCGCGACATGGTGCGGGCCTCGACCCGTGCCGTGGTTGTCGCCGACGGGTCGAAGGCCGCACGAGTGCACCTCGGCCGCATCGGCGCCCTTGCCGACTTCGAGACCGTCTTCCTCGGGGCATCCGCTCCGAAGACCGCGGTCGCCACCCTGCGCAAAGCGGGCGGGGCCGAGATCGTGCTGGTCGACACCGAGGCGTCCTGAACAGGGCGCCGGATGCCTACGCTGGGTACATGCGCGCACCGACCGGGGACCAGTACGAACTCACCGTTGACACGCCGGACGGCCGGGCACGGGCCGTCATCACGCAGGTGGCGGCCGGCATCCGGTCATATGCCGTCGATGGCATAGACCTCACAGAACCGTTCGACGAGAATTCGACGCCACCGTCGGGCTGCGGCATCGTGCTCGTCCCGTGGCCGAATCGCGTGAAAGACGCCACCTGGTGGTTGCGTGACGAATCCGGCTCGGTCGCCGAGCAGCGGCTCGCCGTCACGGAGCCGAAGCTCGGCAACGCTATCCATGGCCTGCTTCGGTACTCGCCGTATCTCCTCACCATGCGCACGAAGGATTCGGTGACCCTTGCCGCCACCGTCTATCCACAGCTCGGGTACCCGTTTCTGCTCGACACGAGCGTGCGGTACGCGCTGAGTGTTGACGGACTCGAGGTGACGCACACCGTTCGCAACGCCGGCGAAGCGGACGCCCCGGTCGCTGTCGGTGCCCACCCCTACCTCAAGATCGGCGGCGTGCCGACTGCGGACCTCGTGCTGCGCGTCGACGCCACCACCCACTTCGAGGTCGACGATCAACTGAACGTGCTCGGAGAACGTCCGGTGCACGGCACCGAGTTCGACCTTCGCGCCGGCGTCCGCGTCAGTGACCTGACACTCGACGACGGCTTCGGCGGAGTGCTGCACAGCTCAGGCAGTGCTCAGCACTCGCTCACCGCTCCCGACGGCCGCTCCGTCACGCTCTGGACCGACGACACGTTCGGATTCGCCCAGGTCTTCACTCACCGTTCGTTCGCGACGTTGCCGGCCGGTGACGTGGCCGTCGCGGTCGAGCCGATGACCGCGCCGGCCAACGCGCTGAACAGCGGGCAAGGTCTGCGCTGGCTGTCGCCGGGGGAGACGTTCACCGCACGCTGGGGCATCTCGGCGAGCCTTGCAGCGAAGGGCTGAAGGGCATCCCATGCAGAGAATGCACGTCGTGGCGCTGACGCGCGGCCTCCCGATCGATGACGAGAAGAGCCTGATCGACGTCGAGCTGGCAGTGCCAGAGCCGGGCCGCCGCGACCTGCTGATCGAGGTGCTGGCGGCGTCCGTGAATCCGGTCGACGTGAAGCAGCGCTCAGGCAGCCCGGAGCTTGAGGCCCCGCGCGTGCTGGGCTTTGACGGCGCGGGCATCGTGCGCGCCGTCGGGGCCGACGCGACTTTGTTCGCGCCGGGAGACGAAGTGTGGTGGGCCGGCCAACTCGACCGGCAGGGATCGGATGCCGACCTGCAGCTCGTCGACGAGCGCATCGTCGGCAGAAAGCCGGTGTCGCTGAGCTTCGCGGCGGCCGCAGCGCTGCCCCTCACCACGATCACCGCGTGGGAAGCCCTCTTCGACAAGCTCCGACTGACGTCAGCGGATGCCGGCACCCTGCTCGTCGTCGGCGCGACGGGCGGTGTCGGGTCGATCCTGCTCCAGCTCGTGCGCGAACTGCTGCCGTCGGTGCGAACGGTCGCGACGGCATCCGGTGCCGAGAACGAGGCGTGGGTGCTCGGCCACGGGGCATCCGAGGTCGTCGACCACCACGCCGACCTCGTCGCCCAGGTACGGCGCATCGCACCAGAGGGCGTCGACTGGATCTTCTCCGCGCACAGCGCAGGCAGGGCGGCGGACTACGCGGCCGTGCTGCGGCCGTTCGGCGCAATCGTGGCCATCGACTCGGGGCGCGATGTCGACTTCGACCTGCTCAAGCCGAAGAGCCTCAGCTGGCACTGGGAGTACATGTTCGCCCGCCCCGTGCAGCATGCGAGCGACATGATCACGCAGCACGAGGTGCTGGATGCCGTCGCGACCCTTGTCGACGACTCTCGCGTGGTCTCCACCGTGACGACCGTGCTGCACGGATGGGACGCCGCCACGTTCCGCGAGGCCCACCGGCTCGTCGAGTCGGGCCACACGGTCGGTAAGGTCGTTGTGGAGCGCTGAAGGGCTCAGTCGAGCCGGTCGAGGGCTTCGGCCACGCACGAAGCGTAGATCTGCCCACCCGCGCTATCGGGGTGGATGTGGTCGGGGCCGAGGAGATCCTGGTGCTGGGCGATTGCGTCGTGCCAGTCGGCCAGCGCAGTCCGCCCGGGATGCGCCGCGACGAACGCCGCAAGGTCGCCATCGACCTCGCCGAGCCACGGCTTGTCAGCGTAGATGTTGACGAAGACGATCGTGCGGTCTGGACCTGCGGCCTGCAGCACCCTGTCGAGCGTTCCCGTTCCGAGGTAGCCGTTCGTGCCGAGGCCGATAAGGACGACCGGCCGCAACTTTCCCGCGGCGGCCTTCTGCGTTATCAGGGCGGGGGCATCCCTCGGGGAGCGTGAGACGACGGCGTCGATGTCGATGCCGGGGAAGGCCTTCAGGAGCGCCGGCGCCGACGCCAGCATCACGGAGTCGCCGATGGCCGTGATGCCGCTGCCGTTCCGCGGCGCCGGAGCCCCTGGAACAGTCGGCGCAGGAGTGCTCGACGATGACGTCGGGCCGGGCTTCGGCGCGGACGACGACGGCGCGGGGGACGGCGTGGCATGCGGTGTCGCTGCCGTCGATGGCGGCGCCTTCGGGGTCGTCGCGGCACGTGCGTCATCGATCGCAGCACGCCCGGCGTCGACCTGGCGCTGCGCGCTCGAGACGTAGGAGACGCTCTGCACGGCGGCCGCAGAGGTCGACGCCACCCCGACCATCACCAGCACGAGCGCGGCACACGCACCGCCGAATGCCACAGGATGCGCGTGGCGCACGCCCGGCCTGAACGGGCGCAGGAGCACGCCGAAGCCGTGAGAGCGGATCGGCGACTCGACGAAGCGGTACGACAGCCATCCGGCTGCAGCGGTCAGCGCGAGCGCCACCCCGACCTTGGTCCACATCGACGGCCACCCCTCGGTCGTCGGCCACGCGAGGGTGAGCAGCACCCAGATCGGCAGGTGCCAGAGATAGATGCCGTAGGAACGCACGCCGACGGCGCGCAGCGGTCGTATGTCGAGCATCCTGCCGAGAACGGCGCGATGTCGGGTCGCCGACCACACAATGCCGACGGCTGCGACGGATGCCACGACGAGGCCGCCGTCGTAGGCGAACGCATCCGTGTCGTGCAGCAGCACCACGAACGCGGCCAGCACGAGCAACGAGACGGCTCCCACCGCCGGAGCCCAGCGCGACTCGAGGCGCCCGGCGAGCCGGGGGCGGCCGTACTCGTCGTAGCGGGTCACGCCGTCGAGCGCGAGTGCCAGCGTTGCGCCGAACGCCAGCCCGAAGAAGTGCGTGTCTGTTCCGTAGTAGACCCTGCTCGGATCGGAGCCGGGCGCGTACATCAGTGCCATCGCGATCGCCGATGCGGCTCCGAGCGCGAGTGCCGCGACTGCGCGAGCCCTGCGGGGGAGCACCGCCACGATGACGAGCATGATGACCGGCCACACCACGTAGAACTGCTCCTCGACACCGAGCGACCAGAGGTTGCGGAAGAGCTCTGGGGTCGTCGAGGCGAAGTAACTCTGATCGAGCCCGATGTCGACCCAATTGCTGCTGAACGTCACGGCACCGAGTACTTGGGCGCCCAGGTCGACCAGCACGTCCCCGCCGATCACGACGGCCACGGTGCTGCACACCAGCACGACGACGACCAGCGCCGGCAGCAGACGTCGCGCACGTCGGGCCCAGAATCGCCGCAGCGGCTCCTTGCGGCGCATCGAAGTGAGCAGGAGCGTCGTGATCAGAAATCCGCTGATCACGAAGAACACGTCGACGCCGATGAAGCCGCCGGGAAGAGCGTTCGGCAGAAAGTGATATCCGATCACGGCGATGACCGCGAGCGCGCGCAACCCATCCAGTCCGCCGAGCCGCGTCGGGGTCGCGGGGGCAGATGGAACGGGAGGCACGAACGGGCGTGCCGGAAGCTTCGCGGACATCGTTCGGGCGATTCTAACCGGCACTCACGACGGTTCCTTTCGGACCCGCAGGGAGCGATGGAGAGCGACTACGCGGGGGAGACCGCGTTCGCCTCGATGACCTTCGAGTACCAGCCGAAGCTCTTCTTGGGTGAGCGTTTCTGAGTGTAGAAGTCGACGTTGACGAGGCCCCACTGCTGTGTGTAGCCCTCCGCCCACTCGAAGTTGTCGAGCAGTGCCCAGACGTAGTGCCCCTCGAGTGGAACGCCGTCGCCGATGGCCCGCGCCGCCTGCTGGAAGTGGCTGCGCAGATACGAGATTCGTGCGCTGTCGTTCAGCCCGTTCTGCAGCATGTCGTCGGGGATGCCGTTCTCGGTCAGCAGCAGCGGCACCTTTTTGTAGTCCTTCGTGATGCGCGTCAGCAGCTGATACAGCCCCGGCGCCCAGATCTGCTCCCAGTCGGCCGTCGATGTCTTGTGGATCTTGACCATGTTGCCGTTCAGGTCGACACCTGACACCCCGTAGTAGTTGACGCCGAGCACCCCGATCGGGGAGGAGATGGTCGTCAGATCGCCGTCTTTCACGAGTGCCTCGAACTGCTCGGGATCGGCCGGCAGCTGTCCGTTGGCTGAGCCGATGGCATCCGTCGGGTAACTGCCCTTCAGAACGGGATCGAGGAACAGCCGGTTCTGCACGGCGTCGACGTTCTTCGTCTGCTCGGCCGCTGCCGGGTCGGTCGCCGTCACGGGCGTGAGGTTGAGCACCGGTCCGATCCGGCCCTTCACGCCGTGCGCACCCCAGGCTTGCACCGTGAGCCCGTGCGCGAGCAGCTGGTGGTGCACGGCCGCCGCGGCTTGGTTCGGGTCCATGATTCCCGGGGCGTGGTTGCCGTACCAGTAGCCGTTGAAGGCGAGCGTCTTGGGCTCGTTGAGGGTGAACCAATCAGCGTCGACGTCGCCGAAGGCACCGAACACGATGTCCGCATAGTCCGCGAAACGGTTCGCGGTGTCGCGCAGCGGCCAGCCGCCGGCGTCCTGCAGCGGCTGGGGGAGGTCCCAGTGGAACAGCGTGATGGCCGGCCGGATGTCGCGCTCCGCCAGCCCATCGATGATGCCCTTGTAGAAGTCGAGACCCTTCTGATTCACGGCGCCCGAACCGATCGGCTGGATGCGCGTCCACGAGATCGAGAACCGGTATCCGCCGAGCCCGAGTTCCTTCATCAGATCGAGGTCGCCCTCCCACCGGTGGTAATGGTCGGCGGCGACATCTCCGGTGGAGCCGTCGGCGATGCGGCCGTCACCGCCATGCGAGAACGTGTCCCAGATCGACGGTCCGCGCCCGTCGACGTTCCACGCGCCCTCCACCTGGTAGGCGCTGG
>DASZMW010000141.1:0-2759 GCA_035551735.1 Humibacter sp.
CGCGAAGAGACGGGGCAAGTCCCTGCAGGAGTACTTGAGCGGTGAGCTTCGGAACCTGGCCGAGAAGCCCACCGTGGAGGAGTGGTTCGATCGGGCGCGCCGCCATGTAGCTCAGCACCCGAAGATCACTCTGACCGGAGACGAGATCGTTGAGGTGATCCACGAGGATCGAGCCGAGCGAGAGGCTCTCCTTCTCGAGCGCGTGGAGGGCAAGTGGGCGAAATGATGTCGCTCGTGATGGACGCTTCCGCTGTGGTCGAGGTCATCACAGGCAAGGGGGCATGGGAGGTGCCGGCCCGTGGTGTGGAATTCTTCGAACCCAGCGTCATGCCGTACGAAGTGGCAAACGTTCTGCGCAAGCTCGGTGCCAAGCCTCCCCGGAGCCATTCCATCCAAGACACTGAGTTCGAGTTACTGATGGACTTTCCCGCGGAGTATTTCACCTGGGATGCCCTGGCCGACCGCGTCTGGGACTTGCGGCACAACCTGACGTCGGCCGACGCGAGCTATGTAGCCGTGGCGGAAATGGCGTCAGCCACGTTGATCACGAAAGACCGCAGGATCGCGGCCGCCCCCGGCATCCGCTGCGCGGTGGAGGTGCTCCCGTAACGCGCGCAGACGAGCATATGGCGTGTCCTAGAATTGGGATACCAGGCGCTCGTCGCAGGCATCCGCATGATGCGCCGGCATCCCACCACTTCAGGAGTCCTCACGTGGCGTTGATCGTGCAGAAGTTCGGCGGTTCGTCCGTTGCCGACCCCGAGAGCATCAAGCGTGTCGCCAAGCGCATCGTCGAGACGCGCAAGGCCGGCAACGAGGTGGTCGTCGCGGTCAGCGCCATGGGTGACACGACCGACGAGCTGATCGATCTCGCGCACGAGGTGACGCCGATTCCCGAGCCGCGCGAACTCGACATGCTGCTCACCGCCGGCGAGCGCATCTCGATGGCATTGCTCGCCATGGCGATCAAGTCGATGGGGCACGACGCGCGCTCGTTCACCGGCAGCCAGGCCGGCATGATCACGGATGCCCAGCACGGCTCGGCACGCATCGTCGACGTCACGCCAGGACGCATCCGCGAGGCACTCGACGAGGGCGCCGTCGTGATCGTCGCCGGATTCCAGGGCTTCAGTCGCGAGTCGCGCGACATCACGACTCTCGGCCGAGGCGGGTCGGACACCACAGCGGTGGCGCTGGCGGCCGCGCTCGAGGCATCCGTCTGTGAGATCTACACGGATGTCGACGGCGTCTACACCTCGGATCCCCGCATCGTTCCGCTGGCACGCAAGATCGACCACATCACGAGCGAAGAGATGCTCGAGCTGGCGGCAGCAGGGGCGAAGGTGCTGCATATACGCGCGGTGGAATATGCGCGGCGGCACGGGGTGACGCTGCACGTGCGGTCGTCGTTCAACAACAACGAGGGCACCATCGTGCTCAACGAAGCGTCCGATCACTACGCGCAGGAACTCACTGCGTTGCAACAGAAGCTTCTGAAGAAGGGCAAGACAGTGGAAGAGCCGATCATCGCGGGCGTCGCCACCGATCTGAGCGAGGCCAAGATCACGATCGTGGGCGTGCCGGATGTCCCTGGCAAGGCCGCGCAGATCTTCAAGATCGTCGCCAAGACCAACGCCAACATCGACATGATCGTGCAGAACGTGTCTGCCGCCGCCACCGGTCTCACCGACATCTCGTTCACGTTGCCGAAGGGCGACGGGCAGCGTGTGCTGCAGGCGCTGCGCGCCGAGCAGCCGGATGTCGGCTTTCAGGCACTGCAGTACGACGACCAGATCGGCAAGCTCGCGCTCGTGGGTGCCGGCATGCGGTCGAACGCGGGGGTGTCGGCATCCCTCTTCGACGCGCTCTACACCGCGGGCATCAACATCGAGATGATCTCGACCAGCGAGATCCGCATCTCCGTCGTGACCAGGGCCGACACGGTGGCCGAGGCCGCCCGCGTCGTGCACCGGGCCTTCGGCCTCGACGCCGACACGCAGGCCGTCGTCTACGCCGGCACCGGGCGGTAGACCTCCCTCGACCGTCGTCGCAGTGCAGGCAAATCGCGCCAGAACAGGCAGGTTTTGCCTGTTCTGGCGTGGTATGCGCTTTCCTGCCTGTTTTCGGGTGGGGTGACCGCGCCGCCGGCTCGTGCTAGCGTGCCGCGGTGCCCCGACTCAAGCCGATCCAACGTCCGCGCATCGACGACTTCTCTCTTCACCGACTCGGGGATGCCGACCCGTCGAGCCTTTTCGGCGGCGCTCGCCGTACGTCCGACCGATTCGAAGCGGCGCGGTTCGCGGCCGAAACCGGTGACCGGACGGTGCTGGCGGGTACCGACCTCGCCGGGGTCGAATTCTCGGAGTGCGAACTGGACGGCCTCGACCTCTCCGACACGAGACTCGTCGACGCTCGGCTGCGCGAGGTACGGATGACGGGTGTGACGGCATCCGTGCTCACGGGTCACGGCGGCGGATGGCGCGACGTGGCGGTCGAGAGCTCGCGGCTGGGTGCTGCTGAGCTGTACGAGAGCAGGTGGAACTCCGTCGTGCTGCGCGGCTGCAAGCTCGGGTTCGTGAATCTGCGGGCATCCGAACTGGTCGACGTGCTCTTCGAAGACTGCGCCATCGACGAGCTCGACCTCGGCGATGCGACCGCGACGAGGGTCGCGTTCGAGCGCTGCAGCATCGACACGCTGGAGGTCTCTCACGCGCGCATGACCGACGTCGACCTGCGCGGGGCTGACCTCGGCGGGGTGC
>DASZMW010000142.1:0-9848 GCA_035551735.1 Humibacter sp.
CTCAGGCTCTTCCGTATCATCGCGAGAGCACGCGGCGCGGTCGTGACGAGAGCGCAGCTTGCTGAATCGCTCCCTGGTCGTCCCGACGACCACGCGGTGGAAGTCGCCCTCAGCCGCCTTCGTCAGACGATCGGCGCTCCCAGCATCATCACCACCGTCGTGAAACGCGGATATCGGCTCAATGTCTGAGATCACGCGCATCCGCTGCCGACGAGAGACCGAAGCCGCCGCTCCACCTGCGGCCACGGGAGTCGTCGAGGCCGTCTTCACCGGCGTGATCCACCATCGGGAGACACCGTGATCACCGTCGACGAGCACCTCGCGCGAGTTCTGGCCGACGTACATCGTCTGGAGCCGGAGTCCGTCCGCGTGGATCTCGCGTACGGCAGGGTGCTGGCGACCGACGTCGTGTGCGTCCACCCATCGCCGCCGTTCGACAATGCTGCGATGGACGGCTATGCGGTGCGCCGGAACGATCTGCTCGACGCGACTCCCGGTTCGCCGTCCGAACTGCGCGTCGTCGGCGAGGTCGCGGCCGGTAGTGCAGAAGATCCCCCTATCGACTGCGGCTCGACCGTGCGCATCATGACCGGCGCCCCCGTTCCGACCGACGCCGACGCCGTCGTGCCGATCGAGCGTACGGGCGAGGAGGACTGGGCCGCGGACCGCGTGACGTTGAGGACCGCGCCGCAGCCGGGCGCCAACATCCGTCGCCGTGGGGAAGACCTGGCGGTCGGCGACCGTGTGCTGGCCGCCGGCACGGTCATGACGCCTTATGACGTCGCCGCCGCAGTGAGTGCCGGAGTCGAGCGGGTCGAGGTGCGTGCCCGCGCGCGCGTGGCCGTGATCGCCACAGGAGACGAAGTGCGGCCGCCGGGTGTCGCGTTGCAAAGGGGCTCGATCCATGACTCGAACAGCCCCCTGGTGTGCGGCCTCGCGGCAGTGGCCGGTGCCGAGGTCGTGCACCGCTCCCGCGCAGGCGATCTCCCCGGTCAGCTCGACCTGGCACTTCAGGATGCGCTGAGGTACGCACCGCACGTCGTGATCCTCACGGGCGGCGTCAGCGTCGGCGCTCATGACCCTGTGACCCGACTAGATCTGCAGTTCGCGAAGGTGGCGATGCAGCCGGGGAAACCTCAGGCGTTCGGAAGGGTCGGAGGCGCCGCCGTGTTCGGCCTGCCGGGGAATCCGGTCGGGGCGGCCGTCTCGTTCGAGGCGTTCGTGTTGCCATTGCTTCGAACGCTGCACGGTCTTCCCTCCGCGTCCCAGACCGAGGTGGCCGTGGCGGAGACCGGATGGACGACACCGCCGATGCGTCGTCAATACATGCCGGTGGTCGCGCATCGGGTCGATGGCGCCCTTCGCGTGCGTCCCGCCACCGATCGCGGCAGCGGCTCCCACCTGATCGGCCGTCTCGCCCGCGCCGACGGTTATGCCGTGATCCCCGCCGGGCTGGCCGAAGTCCGCGTCGGCGACCTCGTCCCGGTCACGCTGAGATCATGACCGAGTTCACGCAGCAGGCCGAAGCCGAGCATGAGCCCACGTGCACGGATGCCTCGCCGACGATCGACGCGATCATCCTCGCCGGTGGCCGCGCGTCACGTCTCGACGGGGTCGACAAACCCGCACTGATCGTGGGCGGCGCGCGCCTCGTGGATCGCGCGATCGCGGCGGCAGGCGTTCTCGCTGCCGACGCGATCGTGTTGGTCGGTCCGCACCGTGCCCGAACCGCGGCACCCGACACCGCTGCTCTCTTGATCGCTGTGCGCGAAGACCCGCCGTTCGGCGGGCCGGTCGCCGCTCTCGCCGCCGGACTCACGAAGGTCACAGCCACGTTCATCCTGCTGCTGGCCGCGGATCTCCCGCACGTCGAACTCGCCGTCGATCGGCTCGCCACCATGATCGAGAACGTCGCCGGTGGATCGGAGCCGGAGAACACAGCCGCCGACGGCCTCGTGCTCGTCGATGCAGCGGGAAGGGACCAGTGGCTCACGGGCATCTACCGGGCCGAGTCGTTGCGCTCCGCAATCGGTGGCCTGCCAGCGGGGAGCACGAACGCTCCCCTGCACGCGGTCATGCGCTGCCTGCGATTGGAGCGCATTCCCGATCACGGCTCCACCGTCGACATCGACACTTGGGACGATGCCGAGCGATTCAGCGCCGTCGACTCCGCGACCGGCTGGCCGAGCGAGCAGTCCAGCGAAGGAGAGACGAATGAGTGAGACCACGCCTGATGACCTCGCAGCATGGGTGAGCGACCTTGCGGAAATGCTCCAGGTGCCGGTCGCCGATGTGCCGATCGGGCGAGTCCTCGACCTCGCTCGCGACGTGGCCCACGGCGTCGCACGGGCTGGCGCGCCCGTGAGCGCGTTTCTGGCAGGTCTGGCGATAGGTCGAGGTCTGAGCGTGGACGAGGTGTGGCAGCGCATCGACGTGCTGCTGAAGGATCACGTGTCCTGACGGCCGTCGCATCCCGCCTCTCCAAGGACGACGACGGGTCCGCACCTCACCGCGAGCGATCGCCGCCGAGAGGTCTTCGTTACGGAGCAGATACCGCGGAGGTCGTCGGCCGAAATCCTCCCGGCTTAGCCTCGACGACACACCGAGCGCGAGCGCCATTCGGTCCATCGTTCCAGCCGTCCGTCAGTTTGCAGCATCCCGTTCTCTGGAGAGTGCCATGACCTCTGTCTCGAATCGCACAGACACCACCGCCTCCGCAGCGCAGCCGATCGCACTTGTGCATGGGCCCGGTCGATGGATCGAGGGTTGGAATCCCGAAGACACGGAACAGTGGGCGGCCGAGGGCAAGACGATCGCGGCGCGAAACCTCCGCTGGTCTATCTTCACCGAATTCCTCGGTTTCGTCGTCTGGCAGCTGTGGAGCGTCGTGGTCGTCGCGCTGCCTGCCGCAGGATTTCACTACACGGACGGGCAGATCTTCTGGCTCATCTCCGTGCCGAGCCTGGTCGGTGCGACCCTGCGACTCCCCTACACCTTCATGGTGCCGAAGTTCGGAGGCCGCGTCTGGACCATGGTGTCGGCCGCCCTGTTGCTCATCCCCACGGTGGCGCTGGCGATCGCGGTGACGAACCCGGAGACGCCGTTCGCCGTGATGCTTCTGATCGCAGGGCTTGCCGGCTTCGGCGGCGGCAACTTCGCCAGCTCGATGGCGAACATCACGTTCTTCTACCCGCAGCGCATGAAGGGCTGGGCACTCGGGCTCAACGCCGCCGGCGGGAATCTCGGCGCTGCGGTCGCCCAGTTTCTGGTGCCCATCCTGATCACAGTGACGGCCGCAGGAGCCGTCAATCTTCCGATCGCGGGATGGTTCTGGATTCCCTTCATCGTGATCGCGATCGTCGGCGCAGCGACCCGCATGAACAGCCTGCGAGGATCGAAGGCCGACTTCACGGCGTCCCTCGCGGTCGTCAAGGAACCGCACCTCTGGATACTCGCGGTGCTCTACGTCGGCACGTTCGGGTCGTTCATCGGTTTCGCCGGGGTGTTCCCGAAACTGATCGCAGACGAGTACCCGCAGTTCAGCGCGATCCACATCGGCACCGCCGCGGTCTCCCTGGCGTTCCTTGGCGCCCTTGTCGGATCCCTGGCCAGGCCATGGGGCGGCAGGCTCGCAGATCGTCTCGGGGGCGCGGCCGTGGCGTCGGCGTCGTTCGTGGTGATGGCCGCGGCGACGGTCTTCGTCATCATTTCGCTGCCCGTCGGCGGATTCGCCACGTTCCTCGCCTGTTTCATCGTGCTGTTCATCGCAAGCGGGGCGGGCAACGGCGCCGTGTACCGCATGATCCCGACCGTGTTCGCGCTGCGAGGCGGCAGTACGGATGCGCACAATCACGCGGGTGATGTGAGCGTGCAGAGGATCACGGCCGCGGCGATCGGAATCATCTCCGCGGTCGGGGCGTACGGCGGTTTTCTGGTGCCGCAGATCCTCGGTGCCTCGAAGACCAGGTTCGGGGATTACACGCACGGGCTCTGGTGGTTCGTCTTCGCGTACGCCGGCTTCCTCGTTATCACTGTTGCGGTGTATTTGGTGCCGGCGATGAAGAGCGGCCGACGTGTGTGATCCGGAGTTGTCCCACCGGCAGCATCCGCGGGTGGTCGGGCGATGACGGCCGCTACGGCACTCCGGGTGGTGGTCATCGGCTACGGTCCCGTCGGGGCGCGTTTCGCCGACGCACTACTGCCATCTGTGCGAACAGGCCACGTCGAGCTGACGGTGGTGGGTGCCGAGACCGCTGACGCCTACAATCGTGTGCTCGTCGCCGAGTATGCGGTCGGAAACACCGAGTGGGACGACATGGTGCTCCACTCGGCCGACGATGTACGGTCCGCCGGGGCACGGGTCGAGCTGGGGATGCGTGTGGTGCGCATCGACCGAGCGGCCTCAGCCGTCGAGCTGGCCGACGGCGAGTTCGTCGAGTACGACCGTCTCGTGATCGCGACAGGCGCACGGGCCAACGTTCCTACGCTGGAGGGTGTCGAGCGGACGTCGAGGGACGCGCTCGCCATCGAGCGGTCGGATTCACGACTTGTCGGGACGGATGACGATCTGCCCCGAGGGATCACCGTGCTCCGCGACCTAGACGATGCACGTCGAGTCGGTGACGCTACCAGGAACGGCCAGAAGATCGTCGTGCTCGGCGCCGGCGTGCTCGGCCTCGAGCTCGCATTGCTCGCAGCACGCGCCGGTGCCGAGACCTGTGTCGTGCATCACGGCCCCATACCCATGCCCCGTAACCTCGACATCGGCGGCGGAACGGTGCTGGCCGCATCCCTGCGTCGTGCAGGCGTTGCAGTCGTAGGCCAGAGCAGGGCGGAAGCCGTCGTGTTCCGAACAGACGATGACGGCGAACGACGATTCGATGCGCTCGGAACGGCGGACGGAAAACACATCCACGGCGACCTCCTCGTGTTGTCGTGCGGGGTCGGCGCACGCTCTGAACTTGCGACCGCCTCCGGCCTGAAGACGGCAGCGGGCATCGTCGTCACGCCGGATCTGCGGTCGTGGACCGACCCGAAGATCTACGCGATCGGCGATTGCGCTCATGTGGCCGTGAACTACGCTGCGGATGCCGATACCCGAATCCCGGGAGGTCCTTCAGGGCTGATCGGCCCCGGGTGGCGGCAGGCGGAATGGCTCGCCGCACGATTCGCGTCGATCGGCGCAGGAGGCGAGCACGACACCGATCCGCTCGTTGAGCGCCCGGCGGTCGTCATGTTGAAGGGCGAGGATGTCGATATCGTCGCGGTCGGCGACGTCTGCGTCGAACCGTGGGACGTCGAGCACGAGGACGACCGGTCCGCACGAGCGGTCTCGCAATGGGCAGACCCCGAACACGGCCGGTACGTGAAGATGATCACGCGCGACGGCGTGCTCGAAGGATTCGTCAGCGTCGGGATGCCCCGCACGTCCGCTGAACTCACGCTGCTGTTCGAACGCGGCGGCGAACTCCCCGCCGACAGGTCCCTCCTGCTGCGGTTCGATGGACCGGACTACAGTCCCGAAGCGAACGCCGACGCCTTCGCTCCCGACGCCACGGTGTGCTGGTGCAATGGGGTATCGGTCGCACAGATTCAGTCGGCGGCGGCCGAGGGCAACGACACCGTCGCCTGCATCGGCAAGGCGACAAGGGCCGGCACCGGCTGCGGAGGCTGCAAAGGCCGCATCGCCGAGCTTCTCGAGCGCTTTACCGATGCGGACGGTGTTGCGGTCTGAGCGACGGAACCACCTCACAGCGAACGTGCCGCGGTGTGAGTCCACGGTGACACAATCCTTACCGGAGGGCGCGAGAGGCGAAATACGACGTCCGTATCGTCGAGGCATGCCCCTGGCCCCTGCCGCACCGCACGAGACGAACACCCACTGTCCGTACTGTGCACTCCAGTGCGCGATGACCCTCACTCGCAACGAGGTCACGGGTGCCCCTGGCGAGGAGCCGGTAACGGTCTCCGGCCGGTTCTTCCCGACCAACCGCGGCGGCCTCTGCAAGAAGGGTTGGACATCCGCATCGCTGCTGAATTCGCCCCATCGTGTCGTCGAGCCTCTGATCCGCGACGAGGACGGAAAGCTCTGCCCGGTGTCGTGGGATGAGGCCCTCGATCTGATCGCCGATCGTCTCATCGACTGCCGACGACAGCATGGCGCCGACGCGGTCGGCGTCTTCGGGGGCGGCGGCCTCACCAACGAGAAGGCGTACCAACTCGGAAAGTTCGCCCGGATCGCACTGGGTACGTCTCGAATCGACTACAACGGCCGGTTCTGCATGTCGTCTGCTGCGGCAGCGGCGAACCGCGCATTCGGTCTCGACCGGGGCCTGCCGTTCCCGGTGGCCGACCTGGACGAGGCCGGCACGATCCTCGTACTCGGCTCGAACATGGCCGACACGATGCCACCGATCCTGTCGCATCTGGAGGGAGCGCGAAAGGCAGGTGGCTTGATCGTCGTCGACCCCCGCGAGAGCTCCATGGCGAAGCTGACAGCTGACGGAGCCGGAATCCATCTTCAACCGATGCCTGGAACCGATCTCGCGCTGCTCCTGGGCCTGACGCACATCGTCATCAAGGAGCGCCTCTACGACGCCGGGTACATCGCGGAACGCACCAGTGGATTCGGCGAACTCAGGCGCAGCGTCTCGGAGTGGTGGCCCGAGCGCACCCAGGCTGTGACCGGCGTTCCATCCGGTCAGTTACGTGAGGTCGCGCGTCGTCTGGCTTCCGGAAACGGAACCTACATTCTGACGGGGCGCGGCGTCGAACAGCATGTGAACGGGACCGACACCGCCACTGCGGCCATCAACCTCGCTCTCGTTCTGGGTCTGCCCGGCTCCGAATCCGGCGGGTACGGAACGATGACCGGTCAGGGTAACGGGCAAGGTGGACGAGAACACGGACAGAAGTGCGATCAACTGCCCGGCTACCGCAAGATCACCGATCCGGATGCCCGTCGCCACGTCGCCGCCGTCTGGGGCGTCGACGAGGAGGCCATCCCCGGCCCGGGACTCCCCGCGGTGCAGCTCTTGGCTTCGCTGGGACAGCCCGACGGCGTACGTGCCTTGCTGGTGCACGGGGCGAACGTCGTGGTTTCAGCGCCGAATGCCTCGGAGGTGCGAGCCGCCCTGGCGCGCCTCGACCTGCTCGTCGTCTGCGACTTCTTCCTCTCCGAGACCGCAGAGCTCGCCGACGTCATCCTTCCTGTTACGCAGTGGGCAGAAGAGGAAGGCACGATGACCAACCTCGAGGGACGCGTCATCCGACGCAGGCGCTCCATCTCCCCTCCGGCGGGCGCGCGGAGCGAGCTGTGGATCATGGCCGAGCTCGCGGCGAGGCTGGATGCCCCTGGCACGTACGACATCGAGGCCTCGGCCGTGTTCGATGAGCTGGCCCGCGCCTCAGAGGGTGGTATCGCGGACTACTCGGGTCTCAGCTATGAACTCCTGGATGCCGGCCGCCCCGCCTACTGGCCCTACCCGGCAGGCAGCCGCGGCACCCCGCGGTTGTTCTCCGATCGATTCGGGACCGAAGACGGTCTCGCCCGCATCGTCCCGGTGCACGTGCATGCCGATGCCGCCCAGCTGCCTGCTGGCGACGAACTCGTTCTGATCACTGGCCGCCTTCTCGAGCACTACCAGTCGGGGAGTCAGACCCGACGAGTGCCCGAATTGAATGAAGCGCAACCGGTGTTGCGTGCTCAACTGCACCCTGCGACGGCTGCCGATCGAGGCATCGTGGACGGCGACACCATCGAGCTGCGAAACGCGCGCGGCACTGTCGTGGCGATCGCGCAGACGACACGAGGCATCCGCCGCGACACCGTCTTCCTGCCGTTCCACTTTCCCGGCGTTCAGAGCGCCAACGTTCTGGTCTCCGATGCCACGGACCCGATCTCGTTCATGCCCGAATTCAAGAACAGCGTGGTGACGATCCACGCGCTGACCACGGCGCTCAACCCCGACCGATAAGGAGAACCACCCATGTCCATTTACGAAGAGATCGGCGGCGCCGACGCGCTGACCGTTGTGGTCGCAGACTTCTACGACCGAGTTCTGGCAGACGACGACCTGGCGGACTTCTTCGTCGGCGTCAACATGACGAGACTGAAGCGGCTGCAGGTCGAATTCTTCACTGTCGCTCTCGGTGGCCCGCAAGACGCCTATACGGGCGCCCCGATGGCCGAGGTCCACAAGGGGCTGGAGATCGGCCGGAACCACTTCGGACTCGTGGCAGGACACCTCACCGCCGCCTTGACGGACGCCGGAGTTCCGGCGGACACCGTGACCACCATCATCGGCGCGATCGCGCCACTCGAGTCCGAGATCGTCACCGCGTAGCGCACGTCGAGCACAACGGCGGTACTTCGGAGGCCAGGGCTGCCGGCCCACTCCGAAGTGCCGCCGTTCGCGGTGCGTTCAGTCCGATTCGCCCGCCGTGTCGTCATCATCCTTCTCGACGGCGGTGTCGTCGTCGTCGTCGTCGAGCGAGTCAGGCACCTCTTCGAACAGACCGAGCGGCGGCGTCACGATGACCGTTCCGGCCTGGATGTCCACCTCCGGCACGATCGCGGAGACGAACGGCACCAACACCTCGCCGCTCGGCGTCTTCACGGCGAGCAGGTCCTGGGCCGGAAGGTGGTCGACGCGTGCGACGGTGCCGACTTCGATGCCGTCTCGGAGTACCGAGAGGCCGACCAGCTGGTGGTCGTACCAGGCATCCTCTTCGACGCTGTCGTCCTGGTCGACCCAGAGAATCGCCTTGATCAGCGACTCCGCCTCCGTGCGGTCGGCGACGCCTTCGAAGAAGCCAACGGCGTGACCGTTATACCAACGCAGCTCGGTGAGCGTGAGGGTCTTACCGTGCCACTTCGACCCGGTCGGCACCTGCAGGGAGAACTCTGCACCGGGAACGAACCGCCGTTCGGGGTCATCCGTGAAGAGCTCGAGTTTGATTGCCCCTTTGAGACCATGGGCCTTGGTCAGTCGTCCGACGCGAAGCTGCGCCTTGGGTTGTTTCCCGCTCACCTTGGTCAGTCGATGAGATCGACGCGAACGCGATGGCCGTCGGCCAGCGCGCTGACGACCGAGCGGAGAGCCTTCGCGGTACGGCCGGAGCGGCCGATCACCCGGCCGAGGTCCTCGGGGTTCACGCGAACCTCGAGGACCTCGCCGCGCGGAGATTCCTTCGCAACGACGTGCACATCGTCGGGGTGATCGACGATGCCTTCGACCAGGTGCTGCAGAGCAGGAGCGAGCAAGGTATTACGCCTCAGTCGTCTCGTCAGCCGGCTCGGCGGCCGCAGGCTCGGCCTTGGCGGCCGGCTTCTCGGTCTTCGGCTTGAGCACAGGCTTCTTCTTCTCGTCTGCGACGAACGGCACCTTGGGCTCCCGCGTCTTGACGGTGCTCACGGCGTCCTTGTCGCCCTTGAACTTGCCCCAGTCACCGGTCAGCTTCAGGATGGCCGCGACCTGCTCGGTCGGCTGCGCACCGACGGAGAGCCAGTACTGGGCACGCTCGGAGTTCACCTCGATGAACGAGGGCTCCTCGGTGGGGTGATACTTGCCGATCTCTTCGATCACGCGACCGTCGCGCTTGGTGCGCGAGTCGGCGACGACGATGCGGTAATACGGGGCTCGGATCTTGCCGAGCCTCTTGAGGCGGATCTTGACAGCCACAATTCTCCTGATTTCAACGTGTTTCGCGCGAACTGACTGCCGAGGGCGTGGGGCACACGCGGCAGGAGGTCTGATGGAGAGTTCCAGTACGGTCTGATAGAGGGTCGTCCCGTACGAACTCGACTGATCATTCTTGCAGATTCACGCCCCGAACGATAATCGTGC
>DASZMW010000143.1:0-4091 GCA_035551735.1 Humibacter sp.
GTGCGGCGAACGACGATGCGATCGGCCAGGTCGGGAATGCCAGCCCATCCCGAGATCTGTGCGATAGCGGCATCGGCCGTTCGCTCCACCCTCTCAGACCCGGCGCCGTCGGCGGCCCCCATGCCCAGCGCAGGATCAGCGGGCACTGGCACCAACACGAAGAGACTTTCGTCACCGACGGGCGATACCGACTCGTCCGTCGCACTCGCACGGCAGACGTAGATCGACGCGGGATCGGGCACCCGGGTCGGCTCCTCGAAGATCGCGCGAAAGTTCGCGTCCCAGTCCCGAGTGAAGAACAACGTGTGGTGAGCGAGCTGGGGAAGCCGCCCGCGTACGCCCAGCATTGCGAGCACAGCACCGGGCCCCGCAACCCGACTCTGCCACCAGCGCTCCGGATAGGTCTGCAGGTGCTCCGGGAGCAGCGCCGTCTCGGTGTGGTGCAGGTCCGCCGTGCTCACCACCACGTCGGCGGCAAGCGCACGCTCAAGGCCGTCCTGGCGATACAGCGCCCCTTGCACGACGGCACGTTGCCCCCGTCGCACCTCACCGCCGTCCCGCGTGAGAATATGAGAAACGCGCGCCCCGCGAATGATCGCGACACCCGCGGACGCGGCCAGCCTCTCCAACCCGTCGATGAGGGTACGGAAACCGCCGCGTGGATAGAGCACTCCTGCGTCCAGGTCCAGATGGCTCATCAGGTGATAAAGCGCCGGCGTCATCGACGGAGACGAACCCAAGAACACCGCAGGGTAACCAAGCAGCTGCCGCGGACGGATGTCGGTGAACGAGCGCGCGGCATGTTCGTCGAGCGGTCGCAGCAGCAGCCGCGCAAGACGCGGAATCCGCACGAGCAGGTCGCGGGAGAGCAGCGCAAGCTTCGAGTCGAAGGAGGTGTAGAGAAAGCGGCCGATCGCGAGGTCATAAGTGTCCGCCGCGGAGTCGAGGTACGCATCCAGAGCTCCTGCACTCCCCGGCTCAAGACTCTCGAAGAGCTCACGCACGCGCTCGCGTCCCCTCGGCACGTCGACCGGCGCCGGCCGTCCTTGGTAAAAGACCCGATATCCCGGGTCGAGGTCGATGAGATCCAGCTCGGCGCGAACCTCCGTGCCGAGCATGCGGTAGAAGTGCTCGAACACCTCCGGCATCAGGTACCAGGACGGTCCGGTGTCGAATTGGAAGCCGCCGCTCGACCAGGTGCCGACGCGGCCGCCGAGGGTGTTGGAAGCTTCGAGCAATGTCACCGAGTCTCCCTCGCGTGCCAGGAGTGCGGCCGTCGCCAGACCCGCGATTCCTCCACCGATCACGACTGTTCTCCTTGTCCCGGCGTGACCGGTTTCGCGCCCGGCAGCTGCACCGCGCGAACCCTTCACCGTCCGGCCCTCGGATGCCGTCGACCGAAGGCTGGACCCCGACGGCTCGGCGAGCTGACCACACGGAAGAGAATCGCGAGCTTCTGAGCGTCTGGCACTCGTATTCGGGTGCGCATCAGTTCGTCAGCAGGCGTTCGGTCGATGCGACGGCACAGCGCCGCGAACAGATCGTGTGCCACCGTGACCGCTGTGCGGCATCCAGTTGGGAGATCCGGCATCACGGCTCGGGCGGCATTCAGATCATCGTTGATCTCCGCGACGAGTAAGTGCTTCGCCTGATCAGTGAGCGTGCTGCCCGCCGCGACCGCGAAGTATTCTCGCCCACGATCGTTCACGTCGCTGGCCAGATCGCGTAAGAAGTTGACCTTCTGGAATGCCGCTCCGAGCCGCCGCGCACCCTCGGTCAGTCGTGATCTCGTGGCCGGATCAGGCCTCTCGCCTGGCGGTGCCTCTGCAAGGAAGACGCGCAGGCACATCAGCCCCACGACTTCGGCGGAACCGTAGACATACTCATCGAGCTCGTCGCTCGCGTAATGCACACGCTCGAGATCCGAGCGCATCGACGCGAAGAACGGCGCAGTCAGGTCACGGCGGATGCCCGCCCGCCTGGCCGCATGAGCGAACGCGTGCACCACGAGATTCGAGCTGAACCCGCACGTCATCGCGTGCTCGGTCTCGGCCTCCAGCTTGTCCAACGCTGCGCGTTGCGCATCCAGACGGAGCCCCGCCTGCTCGGCCGCGCCGTCTACGAGCTCGTCGGCGACGCGCACGAGTGCGTAGATGGACGTCACGCCCTTGCGATACTCGGGCGTCAACAGCCGCACCGCCGCACAGAACGAGGTCGAGTACCGCCGAATGACGCTTGCAGCACTCTCCTCGGCGGTTCGCGTATACAGCTTCAAGTCTGTCGTGTGCCTGCCATCGTGCAGGGAGCCGACATGGATGAACTCGTGGGATGTCGGCTCGCTGATGGAGATGGTGCCGGCCGGCGTCGCAGAGCGAGCCGAGTTGATCGATCCGGTCTTGCCGAGCGACACGCTCATGACTCGCGCTCCGTCGCGCGCACGGCGCATGCCTCGAGCACAACGCGCAGCCGTTCGGGAACGATCGGGTCGGCCGCGAGCCGGAGTGCGACGTTCCGATTGCTGTCGATCAGCCGCTCAGCCAGACCGCGGCCGGCTTCTACGCCGTCTTTCCCGCGAGCGGGACTTGCCTTCGTTGCAGGATCTGCGCCTACCGAGAGCACCGTGACCTTTCCGGTCCGGCCGTCGCTGCTCACGCTCTTGCCGAGCACGCGTTCATCGCCGAACGTGCCAAGCACGTCATCGCGGACCTGGAACGCCACTCCGATCGCCCGGCCGAACTCGCCGAGAAGCGACACGAGTTGCTCGTCCGCACCGGCAAGGAGCGCCCCCGCTCGAAGTGGATCGCCGAACGAGTAGTGCGCCGTCTTTCCTTCGGTCATCGCCAGCACGTCAGGCAAGCTCGGCGTTGCAATACCGCACGAGAACGCGATGTCGCTCTGCTCCCCCGCTGCGGTGCGAAAGATCGCGTCATGCAATATCGTCTGAATCCGAGTGCGCACCGAACCCGGCAGTTCGGCCTCGTCGACGAGGGTGTGGGCACCATGGATCAAGAGGTCACCAGCGAGGATGGCGGATGCCTCACCCCACTTGCGCGCGCGACCAGCGTCGACCCCGTGACGCTCGGCATCCGTGGCGAACGCCCCGATGAGGTTCGCGCGACCGCGCCGCACCGTGTCGCCGTCGAGCACGTCATCGTGCAGCAGGAAGGCTGTGTGCAGCAGCTCGAACGCCGCGGCGACGTCCACCATCGCAGCATCCAGAATCACGGTGCGCTCGTTGCGGAGCGCGGCGAACGACTCCACGACGAGCGCCGGTCGCAGCTTCTTCCCTCCGCGAGCACTCTGTCGCGCCGCACCCCAGAGTCCGACGTAGCGATTGCCCAGCTGCTCGGCTTCGATGGTGCGCTGGTCGAAGAAGCGTTCCAGACGTCCCTCCACGTCGGGAAGCGTCGTTCGTGACGACGTTTCAAGGGAAGTCAGTACGCTCATGTCGTCAGTCCGTTCCAACCCGGTCGGTCTCTCTATAATTTAGCTAGCCTGTCTAGAAACTAGTACGGCTAGTGATATCGAGCAAGGCTTTACACATGAACGCTCAGGACGCCCCGGCCAACGGGTACGAATCAGGCCGCCCCGCTTCGCGTCGCGGCGGCCGACTCGTGGCGGGCAGCAGCGCAGAAGGCTCGGCGAGCTCGACCAATGTTCACACCGGCGTCGAGGCAGGCTCGCAGCCTGATCCGTTCATCGATCCCCGTGTTCTCGACCCCGAACGCGTCGTCGTCGACACGACCGGACTGGCCGACGATGAGGTCGACCAGATAGTGCGCGTACTCGCGGCCCTTCGTCGGTGGCGTGAGTCAGAGGATGCCTCTCTCGACGAGTCGAGACGCACCATGCAGCTGGGCTCCACGGACATGCGCGCGATGCGCTACCTGGCCGTCCTGCACGGCAGAGGCGAAGTGGCCACCCCTGGTGGGCTGGCGATCCACTTGGGAATCTCCACGGCATCCGTCACGAAGCTGCTCGATCGACTGGAGAGCGCAGGGCACATCCAGCGTCAACGGCATCCGACCGACCGCCGCGGGGTCGTGATTGCGCTTTCACCAGACTCGCACCACCGCCTGCTCGAGGGCGTG
>DASZMW010000144.1:0-4550 GCA_035551735.1 Humibacter sp.
CCTCACCCCACTCTCCCGAAAACAGGCAAGATCGCGCTCTCCTCGCGAGAACAGGCACAACCTGCCTGTTCTCGCGAGGTCTGCCTGTTCTCGAGCATCGAGCGGATTACGGCAGGCCGGCCAGCCGCAGCAACGCGGCCGCTACTGCGCCGACGATCACGACGAGAAGGAATGGCGCCTTCAGCAGCAGTGCGATCAGGGCGGCGACGAGCGATCCGATGCGCGAGTCGAAGACGAGCTGCTGACCAGACGCGAACGTGTTGAGCACGGTGAGGGATGCCAGCAGCCCAATCGTGAGTGCGCCGGCGACCCGCGTCATCCGCTTGTTCTTCAACAGCTTCGCCGGCACGAGATAGCCCAGCAGTTTGGTGAGGTAGGCGACGGCGGCCGCGGCGAGGATGTAGAGCCAAGTGGTCACGAGGGGTTCATCTCATGCGGTTCGACGTCCGGCTCGAGGCCTTCGTCGGCATGCCCAACGCCGAACAGTCCCCACACTGCTGCAACCACAGCTGCCACCAGCACGGGAATGCCCGGCGGCACCAACGGCACGACGATCACTGTGGCCACGGCGCACGCGACGGCGATCGCCACCGGTTCGCGCGCCTTGAGCCTCGGCCAGAGCAGGGCGAGGAACGCCGCGACCGCAGCACCATCGAGTCCCCACGCCTTGGGGTCGCCGATCGCGTTTCCGAGTAGCGCGCCAAGGGCCGTGAAGACATTCCACAACAGGAATATGCCGACACCGGTGACCCAGAACGCCCGCTTCTGCTCCGCTGGATCGGTCTGCGCGGTGGCGGTGGCCATCGACTCGTCGATCGTGACGTGCGCTGCGCCGAGTCGCAGCCATCCGCGTGGTCGCAGCAGCGCGTTCAGCTGCATGCCGTACACGGCATTACGGATGCCCAGCAGCGCCGACGACCCGAGCGCCGCGCCACCGCTGCCGCCTCCGGCGAGTACGCCGATGAAGGCGAACTGCGAGCCACCGGAGAACAGCAGCAGGCTGAGCGCCATCGTCTGCCAGAAGTCCAGGCCGGATGTCACGCCGAGCGCCCCGAACGACACTGCGTAAAGCCCGGTCGCAATCGCCACGGATGCCCCGGTGCGCGCTGCAGGAGACCGCCAGATCTTCATCAGCCCATTCTGGCGGCTCTGCGCTGCGCCCATAGAATGGAAGGCTCATGTCTTCCGCGCCCGCTGCCCCTGATCGCGGCATCCTCCCCATTCACTTTCCGCCCGAGCTGCCCGTCAGCGCCCGGCGGGATGAGATCGCGCGCGCCATCGAGGCGAACCAGGTCGTGATCGTCGCCGGCGAAACCGGGTCGGGCAAGACGACGCAGTTGCCGAAGATCTGCCTTCAGCTCGGCCGTGAATCGATCGGGCACACCCAGCCTCGACGCATCGCTGCCCGGGCCATCGCGGAGCGTGTCTCGGAGGAACTCGGCGACGAGGTCGGCGGGCTAGTCGGCTATAAGGTGCGGTTCACCGACGAAGTGTCGAAGGCGACGCGCATCAAGGTGATGACCGACGGCATCCTGCTGAACGAGATCCATCGAGATCGCGACCTCAAGGCCTACGACACGATCATCATCGACGAGGCGCACGAACGCAGCCTCACGATCGACTTTTTGCTCGGATATCTGAAGCGGCTGCTTCCCCGCCGCCCCGATCTCAAGCTCATCATCACCAGCGCGACCATCGACCCCGAGAGCTTCGCCCGTCACTTCGCGGATGCCGCGGGCAACCGCGCCCCCGTCGTCGAGGTCTCCGGTCGCACCTACCCGGTCGAGGTCAGGTACCGCCCTCTCGTCGCGGAGGATGAGGGCGACGAAGACGTGGATGCCTCGCCGGCCGCGGACCGCGATTACCTGCAGGGCATCACGGATGCCCTCGACGAGCTCGCGCGAGAGAAGGCGGGCGACGTGCTCGTCTTCCTCTCCGGCGAGACGGAGATCAGGGATGCCGAAGACGCGGTGCGCGGACACCTCACCCGCCGTGGCGAGGCGGAGACGACCCAGGTGCTCCCGCTGTACGGACGTCTCTCCGCCGCGGACCAGCACAGGGTGTTCGGGCCGGTGGCGCCGGGCATCCGTCGCCGCGTCGTGCTCTCGACGAACGTGGCGGAGACGAGTCTGACGGTGCCGGGCATCCGGTACGTGATCGACGCCGGTACGGCCCGCATCTCGCGGTACTCGACGCGCGCGAAGGTGCAGCGGCTGCCGATCGAGGCGATCTCGCAGGCATCCGCGAAGCAGCGCTCGGGGCGCTCCGGACGCACGAGCGACGGCATCGCCATTCGGCTGTACTCGCAGGATGACTACGAGAAGCGGCCGGAGTTCACCGAACCCGAGATTCTGCGCACCAACCTGGCGGCGGTCATCCTGCAGATGATCTCGCTCGGTCTGGGTGACATCGCGGCATTCCCGTTCCTCACGCCACCGGACTCTCGCGGCATCAAGGACGGCCTCGACCTGCTCGCCGAATTGGGTGCCGTGCACGAGGGCACATTGACCAAGACGGGCCGCACGCTCGCCCGGCTGCCGGTCGATCCGCGGTTCGGACGGATGCTCGTCGAGGCCGGTCAGGGCGGCGTGGTGCGCGAGGTGATGGCGATCGTCGCGGGCCTGACGATCCAGGACCCTCGCGAGCGCCCGCTGGAGCGTCGCGCCCAAGCGGACCAGCAGCACGCCAGGTTCGTCGACCCGACGAGCGACTTTCTCACCTTGCTCAACCTCTGGAACCACATCGAGCAGCAGCAGAAGGAGCTGTCCTCGAGCGCGTTCCGCAGGCTCTGCAAGGCGGAGTTCTTGAACTACCTGCGCATCCGTGAGTGGCAGGACCTCTACCGGCAACTTCGGCGAACGGCCAAGCCGCTGGGGCTGGTACCGAGGGACGCGCGGGTCGATGCCGACGGCATCCACAGAGCTCTGCTCTCGGGGCTGCTGTCCCACATCGGTCTGCGCGACGCACAGAAGAAGGACTATCTCGGCGCCCGCAACACACGGTTCCTGGTGTTCCCGGGATCAGCCCTCGCCCCGAAGAAGAACGGCACAGGACAACCGCAGGCGATCATGAGCGCTGAGCTCGTGGAGACGAGCAGGCTCTTCGCCAGGATGAACGCGGCCATCGACCCGGCGTGGGCCGAGCCCCTCGCCGGAGATCTCGTGCGCCGTAGCTACAGCGAGCCACACTGGGAGAAGCGACAGGGCTCCGCCGTCGTGTTCGAGCGGGTCACCCTGTTCGGGCTACCGATCGTGGCCAAGCGGCGAGCGCAGCTGAATCGCATCGACGCCGCGCTGGCCCGCGAGCTGTTCATCCGTCACGCGCTCGTCGACGCCGAATGGCCGAGCGACACCCGAGATCACGCGTTCGACTTTCAGCGCGCCAATGCGAAGCTGCGCACCGAGCTCGAAAAGGTCGAGGAGCGCACGCGTCGCCGCGACCTCCTGCTCGATGACGAAGCGATGGTCGCGTTCTTTCAGGAGCGCATCCCGCGCGACGTCACAGACACCCGCTCGTTCGAGTCGTGGTGGCGGCAGGAGCGCCGTACCAACGGCCAGCTGCTCACGATGCGCCGCGAAGACCTGGTCGACGACGTCGAAGAAGCCCGCGTCGACGAGGATGCCTTTCCTCCGATCTGGCAGCAGGGCGACCAGCGTCTCGCCCTGACATACCGTTTCGAACCCGGCGAGGAGGACGACGGCGTCACCGTGCAGGTACCGCTCGCACTGCTGCCACGGCTCTCCTCCGTCGGATTCGACGCGCAGGTGCCAGGGCTCCGCACGGAACTGATCTCCGCGCTGATCCGCACACTGCCGAAAGCGCTGCGCCGCTCTGTCGTGCCGGCCGCCGACTGGGCGGCACGCATCGCGGCCGAGCTGCCGGCGGGTGTCGGGTCCGCGCTTGGATCGGCCGGCGACTCGACCCAAGAGCCGTTCACCTTCATCGTCGCCCGCACGATCAAGCGCCTCACCGGCACTCCGGTCGACGCAGTCGATTTCGACGTCGAGCGGGTTCCGCAGCACCTGCGCATGACGTTCCGCGTGATCGATGAGCGTTCCCACGTCGTGGCTGCTGGCAAGGATGTCGTCGAGCTGCAGCGCACGCTCGCCCCGAAGGTGCGCGACTCAGTGGCGAAGGCATCCGTTCGCCGCCGCGATCCGATCGAGCGCACAGGACTCACCACGTGGGACTTCGAGACGCTGCCGCGCTTCGTGGACACCGAGCAGGGTGGGCGCGGAACGGGCATACCGCGCAGTGTCATCCGCGGCTACCCGACGCTCGTGGTCGAGAAAGACGGCGTCGCGATCCGCGTGGTCGGCACGCAGCAGGAACAGGAGCGGTCCCTGCCCGACGGGGTGCGCAGACTGCTGCTGAACGACATCCCCTCCCCCGCCGGTTATGTGCAGGAGCACCTCACAGGCGCAGAGAAACTGGCCCTGGCGGCCAGTGGCTACCCGTCGACGAAGGCGCTGTTCGACGACTGTCTCGCCGCGGTGATCGACTCCGTGCTGTTCGAGGCCGCGCCGGGTGGTCTGGTGTTCACGCGCGCG
>DASZMW010000145.1:0-5628 GCA_035551735.1 Humibacter sp.
GTTGAACAGCGTGTTCCCGCGCTGCCGCGCCCAGAGCGTCAGCGATGGCGTGTCGCCACCGAACGGGTCCAGGCCGAGCACCTTTCCGTCCGACGCCTTCGTGACCTCTTTGGCCACGCGGTCGAGGTCGTCCCAGGTCCACGCTTTGGTGTCTGGCAGCTTCACGTCGTACTTGTCGAGCACGCTGCGGTTGACGGCCACGCCGACCGAGTTCAGCCCGATCGGCACGGCGTAGAGGCTGCCGTCGTACTCGCCCGTGTCACGAACGTTCTTCGTCAGGCTCGACGTGTCGAGGTACTTGCTGTAGTCGTTCAGGTCGGCGAGCGCGCCACGCTGCGCGTACGACGCGACGTACAGCTGGTCGAACTGCATCACATCCGGCGCCTGGCCGCCCGCGACGCTGGTCGCGAGCTTGTCCCAGTAGCTGCCCCAGTCGGTGGACTGAAGCTTCACCGTAATGTTCGGGTGCGCCTTCTCGAACAGCTTGACGGCCGCGTCGGTCGACGTGACGCGTGACGCGGATCCCCACCAGTAGAGCGAGATGGTGACCGGCTTGTCGCTGAGCTTGGCGCCTTTGTCGGCGCTCGCTCCTCCGCCGCCGACGGCGCACCCGCTGAGCAGGAGTGCGGAGACCGCGACGACGGCGGCGACACCGTGACGACGCAGACGGGAATGACGTTTCATGATTCTCCTTCGAATGGACTGTGTGACTGGTGGTTCAGACGGTGCCGGGGCGGGCATCCGCTCACTTGCCCCCGGTGGTCGCGATGCCGCGCAGCAGGAAGCGCTGGCCGAACAGGAACGCGAGGAACACCGGGACGAGCGTGACGACACTCATGGCGAAGAGGGCACCGAAGTCGGACTGCCCCGTCGGGTCGACGAACTGCCGCAGAGCGACGGATGCCGTGTACTTGTCAGGCGCCGTGACGAAGATCAACTGGCTGAAGAAGTCGTTCCAGGTCCAGATGAACGTGAAGATCGCCGCCGTGGCGAGGGCGGGCTTCATCAGCGGAAGGATGATCTGCAAGAAGATGCGAGCGTGACCCGCGCCGTCGATGCGCGCCGCCTCGTCGAGCTCCTTCGGGATGCCGCGGATGAACTGCACCATCAAGAAGACGAAGAATCCGTCGGTCGCGAGGAACTTCGGCAGGATCAGGGGCACGAACGTATTGATCCAGCCGAGCTGGGCGTAGATGACGTACTGCGGGATGATCAGCACCTGGATCGGCAGCATCATCGTGACGAGCATCGCGCCGAACGCCAACCGCTTGAACCGGAACCGCAGCCGCGCGAACGCGTAGGCGGCGAGGGAGCAGCTGATCAGGTTGCCGAGGATCGCCCCGATCACGATGATCGCGGAGTTCGCCAGGTAGGTGCTGAAGGGTGCCTGGAGCGCATCCCAACCGCGCGTGTAGTTCTGCACCTCGAACGTGTTGAGCACGAGGCTCGGATTGTTGAAGATGTACCCGTTCGGCCGCAGCGAGCTCGCCACCATCCACAGCACCGGGTAGAGCATGACGAGGCACAGCACGATGAGCAGCACGTGCCTGAGCACGCTCCCGACGCGCCTGCGCCGTGCCGCGGCATCCCGAGGACCTCGGGCGGTCCGGATGCCGGCCGCCGGCACGGACAGCGACGGACGTTGGATGGTCTGCTGATCAGTCATCGTAGAAAACCCAATACTTGGAGGCCCAGAAGTTGATCGCTGTCGCAGCACCGACGATCAGCAGCAGCAGCCACGCGATGGCGGATGCATAGCCCATCTGCAGGCTCCCGAAGGCCTTCTGGTACAGGTACAACGTGATGAAGAGTGTCGAGTTCGTCGGGCCGCCTGATCCGTTGGAGATCACATAGGCCTGCGTGAACGACTGGAACGCGCCGATGATGCCGAGCACGAGATTGAAGAAGACGATGGGACTGAGCATCGGCAGGGTGATCGAGCGAAACTGGCGCCACCTTGTCGCGCCGTCCGTCGACGCCGCCTCGTAGAGCTCGCGCGGAATCTGCCTGAGCCCCGCGAGGAAGATCACCATCGGGGCACCGAAGGTCCAGACGTGCAGGATGATCAGCGTGCCCAGCGCCGTGTTCGGCGACCCGATCCACGACGGGCCGTGGATGCCGAACAGCGCGAGGAATGCGTTGAGCAACCCCTCGCCGCCGAACACCAGACGCCAGAGCACGGCGATCGCGACGCTGCCGCCCAACAAGGACGGCAGATACAGCACGGAGCGGTAGAACGAGAGCCCGCGCATCCCCCTGTCGAGCAGAACGGCGATGGCGAGCGCGACGATGAGCTGCAGCGGAACCGAGATCACGACGTAGACGAGGGTGACGACCAGCGAACTTGAAAGGTCGGAGTCTTGAAGCATCCGCTCGATGTTCGTCAGCCCTGTGAAGTTCGGATTCTGCAGCAGGTTGTAGTCGGTGAACGACAGATAGAGCGACGCGACCATCGGTCCGAGCGTGATCGCGAAGAAGCCGATCAGCCACGGCAGCAGGAAGACCGCTGCCGCCTTGTTGTCACGGGTGTCGGACTTGTCCCGAACGCGCTTCGTCCCCTTGGGGACCTTCAGCGCTCGCAGCTCGTTCAGGGCACTCATCCGGCCTCCTGAACGATCACGGGGGTGGTGACTGGCATGGTGCGCATCTCCTTCGACGGCGTGCACGGGGGGCGAACCCGAGTTACGGTAATTCCCTTGTGCTACGTAGCACAAGGATTTGGCAAACGTTTGCCAAATCCATTGCCACATTCCTTGCTACGACGGGTGCGGCAGTAACCTTTGCCCGAACACCGGATGCGCGGCCGCGCCGTTCCGGGCCCTTCGAGGGATGCAACAGGAGGCCTCGATGGCAGTGACCGCCCGCGACGTGGCCAAGGTTGCCGGCGTCTCGCAGCGCACCGTCTCCGACGTGGTCAACCTCCCCGATCGGGTCGGCGCTGAGACGCGCAAGCGCGTGCAGGCCGTGATCGACGACCTCGGCTACCGGCCGAATCCTCATGCCAGGGGACTCCGAACCAGGCGCACCGGGCTGATCGCGTTCGTCGTGCCAGAGCTCGACATCCCGTATTTCTCCGACCTGGCCCGATCACTCATCCCTGAGCTGGACCAGCGATCGCTCACCCTCGTCGTCGACCAGACAAGCGGTGACGCAGCCAGGGAGCGTGCGGTTCTCCGGGGCGGATCGGTCTCGGCCACGTTCGACGGCGTGCTGCTCAACGCACTCAACCTCACCGCAGCCGACATCGAGGCCGCTGCGGCGACGCAGCCGATCGTGCTGCTCGGCGAGGAGGACTATGGCCCGAGCGTCGACCAGATCGCCGTCGACGGCGTCGAGGCCGCCTTCGTCGCGACCCGACATCTCATCGAGAGCGGCCGAACACGTATCGCGGCACTCGGCCGGCAGAGCCGCGAAGCCGGCACGACCGCGCAGCGCGAAGCAGGGTTCGTCGCCGCCATGGAACAGGCGGGACTGGATCCCTTCCGATATATGTCGCGAGTGGAATACACGCGCGAGAGCGGACTGCAGGCCATGCACGCCATGCTCGATCGATCGGATCCGCCCGACGGCGTCTTCTGCTTCAACGACCTGCTCGCCCTGGGCGCCATGCGGGCCGGCTGGGAGCGAGGCTTCGTCATTCCGCAGCAGATCGCCTTCGTCGGATTCGACGACATCGAAGACAGCCGCTATGCGATGCCGTCGCTCAGCACGATCGCTCCGAACAAGGCCACGATCGCGCGCCGCTCCGTCGAGATGCTGGCCGAACGGATCGCCGGATACACGGGGCCGGGGCGTCGCGAGCGCGCCGGCTTCGAGCTCGTCGTGCGCGAGTCATCCGGGCCGGCCCGCTAGCGGCCCCACCGACCGCCCAGCGCGAAGTGCCCTCACCTACCGACCACCCACCGGCCGCCCGGCTCGACTCGCAACCACTTTGGGCAATCACAGCCAACCAAGGTGGCTGCCAATGCCCAAAGTGGCTGCGCACGGATGCCCCGCGCCGGAGCCGACGCCTCAGGCGAAGACGACGCCGAGGCCGGGGAGGCCCCGCGACGTGACCTCACCGTCGGCGATGACGATCGGCGAGGGGCCGGCGAGGATGCCCAGCCGCTCGAAGGTGGCATCCTCGACGTCTTCGACCGCGGTGGCATCGGCCGCGGCGAGCTCCAGCTGCGCCGACAACTCCGGCAGCAGGTGCGGGTAGAGCGGAACGCCCCGATCGGATGCCAGCCGCGCGATCTCGAGAAACGGCGTGATGCCGCCAACGCGAACGACGTTCGGCTGCAGGATGTCGCATGCGCCCAGATCGAGCGCCTCGGAGAAGCGGTACACCGTGTGCAGGTTCTCTCCGAGCGCGATCGGCACGTCCGTGCCCGCACGCAGCCGCGCGTGCCCTGAGAGGTCGTCGGCACGCAACGGCTCCTCGAGCCACGCGAGGTCGAACCGCTCCAATTCCGCAACGGCGGCCTCGGCGCGCGACAGATCCCAGAGTTGGTTCGCGTCGATCGCCAGACGCACATCGGGTCCGACCGTCTCGCGCACCGCGGCGACGCGCTCGACGTCATCCGCCAGTTCGGGCAAGCCGACCTTCATCTTCACCAGCCGGTGGCCGGCATCCCGCCAACGCTGCGCCTGAGCGACCAGTTCGTCGAGCGGATAGTGCCGGTTCACACCACTGCCGTAGACCTCGACGGATGCCCGCCGCGCGCCGAGCAGATCGGTGACCGACGCGCCCGCGGCGCGGCCAGCGGCATCCCACAGCGCCAGATCGAGGCCTGCCATCGCGATGGTCGTCACGCCGCCGGACCCTGCCTCGTGCAGGTGCTCCCAGAGCCGCGGCCAGAGGGTGACGGCATCCGCCGGCCGGCCGACCGCGAAGTCGCGGACGTCGTGGTCGAGCATTCCGCGAACGGCATATGCCCCGATCGAGGGCGTCCAGCTGAAGCCGTGACCCGTCACGCCAGACTCGGTGTCGACGAGCACCTCGATCAGGTGCAGCTCTGTCACGTCGGTGCCCCACGGCCTGATCAATGGAGCGTCGATCAGCCGCGTGCGCAAGTCTGTGATGCGGCCCAGGTAGGTGACCGGGCCGGCGCCGTGACCCAGACCCGCGTCGTTGGCCGGCTCGGCTGCGTTCATGCCCCGCGGGCGACGAGCTCGTCGCCGATCGCGAGGATGCGCCGCAACTCCTCGATCTGCCGCTCGTTCGGATCGACCAGCGGCGGCCGCACGCCGCCCACCGGCAGCCCGCGCACCGAAGCCCCGCCAAGGCGCACCCCGGCCTTCACCAGCGCGACCGCGAATCCGGGAACCTCGTCGCGCAGCCGAACCAACGGCAGGTAGAACGAGTCGAGGATCTCCAGCCGCCGCGCGTCGTCGCCCGCGACGTACGCGTCGTAGAACGCCTTCGCCACCGTCGGCGCCATCGCGAACGCGGCTGAAGAGTACAGCGGGATGCCGATGGCCCGGTACGCCTGCTGCGTCAGTTCGGCGGTGAGCAGCCCGTTGAACAGCGACATGTCATCCCGCCCGGTCGCTGCGCCCGCGCGCACGATCTGCTGCGCGACGCCCACGTCACCGACGCCGTCCTTGAATCCGATGACGCGCGGGTTGTCGGCGAGTCGTGTTGCG
>DASZMW010000146.1:0-18214 GCA_035551735.1 Humibacter sp.
ACGCCGCCCATCTGGCGGGAGTGCCCGACGAGTTCCAGCGCTTGTGGACCCCGCATCGCATGGTCTACATCCAGCGGGGGCAGCAGCGTCCGAGCAGCGACGACTGCCCGTTCTGCGTCGCCCCGACCCTGTCAGACGAAGAAGCACTGATCGTGCACCGCGGAACGCATGCGTACGCCCTTTTGAACCTCTTTCCGTACAACAGCGGGCATCTGCTGGTGTGTCCCTACCGTCACGTGTCGCTCTACGACGAGGCGACGCCCGAGGAGACGGACGAGATCGCGACGATCACGCAGACCGCCATGCAGGTCATCCGTCAGGTGTCACACAACGACGGCTTCAACATCGGCATGAATCAGGGAGAGATCGCCGGCGCCGGAATCGCATCGCACCTGCATCAGCACCTGGTTCCGCGCTGGCAGGCCGACGCGAACTTCTTGCCGATCATCGCGAAAACGAAGGCTTTGCCACAGCTGCTCGGCGAAATGCGTCAGTCGATTGCGGATGCCTGGCCGCGCTAGCCCTGCTCAGCGAACGCGGTGCACCCCGAACTGCATGCGCGGGTGGGCGTAGAACTCCTGTGACTCGACAAGCGCGAGCTCGCGGCCGCCTCGCTCGTGGGTGATCGCCATGAGGTCGAACACGCTCGAGGCTGTGCGGGCGAGCGACTCTTCGGCGTCGCCCGTGCCGCGATAGTGCGCTGTGAACAGTGCCGCTGTGACGTCGCCCGACCCGCTGACCGTGATCGGTAGCAGCGGTGTCTGCACGATCCAGGCTCCGTTCGCGTCGACGGCGAGCATCTCGATGGTGCCTTGTGGCCGCTCGGGGCGCAGAACGCTCGTGACCAGCACGACCGACGGCCCCGTTGCCCGAACGAGGTCGACGGACCGGAGGGTTTCCTCGAGGGTGGATGGATCCGTGTTCGTCAGAAAGCCCAGCTCGAACTGATTCGGGGTGATGATGTCGGCGTGCGGCACCACGCGATCGCGCATCAGGATCGGGATGGCCGGCGCCACGACGCACCCGGTGTCCGCATTGCCCATCACGGGGTCGCACGCGTAGATCGCGTTCGGATTCGCTGCCTTCACCCGAGCGACCGCATCGAGGATGACGTCGCCGATGCCTTCGCCGCCCTGATAGCCGGAAAGCACGACGTCGATCTCGGGGAAGATCCCGCGTTCCTCGACGCCGGTGATCACATCGGCGACCTCTTCGGGCGGAATCAGCGGTCCCCGCCACACGCCGTAGCCGGTGTGGTTCGAAAAGTTCACCGTGTAGACGGGCAGCACCTCGACACCGATCCGCTGAAGAGGGAAAACCGCTGCCGAGTTGCCGACGTGTCCGTATGCCACGGCCGACTGGATCGAGAGGATCATCACCGCACGATCCTCCCATGCCGAGGGGGCGAAGCCGCCCGTCACGGCCGCCGTACCGGCGCATCCGCCGTCATCAGGCACGCCTAGGATTGTGGTTCATGACCGACACCAACCCGACCCAGCAATTCGGCTCCGACCGCGTGAAGCGCGGGCTGGCCGAGATGCTCAAAGGCGGCGTCATCATGGACGTCGTCACGCCCGAACAGGCCAGGATCGCCGAGGATGCCGGCGCCGTCGCCGTCATGGCGCTCGAGCGAGTGCCTGCGGACATCCGTGCCCAGGGCGGCGTGGCCAGGATGAGCGATCCCGATCTGATCGAGGCGATCATCGCCGAGGTCTCGGTGCCGGTGATGGCGAAGGCGCGCATCGGCCACTTCGTCGAAGCGCAGGTACTGCAGGCTCTCGACGTCGACTACATCGACGAGTCCGAGGTGCTGTCGCCGGCCGACTACGCAAACCACATCGACAAGTGGCAGTTCACCGTCCCGTTCGTGTGCGGTGCGACCAACCTCGGTGAGGCGCTCCGCCGCATCAACGAGGGCGCTGCGATGATCCGTTCCAAGGGCGAGGCCGGCACGGGGGATGTCTCAGAGGCGACCAAGCACATCCGCCAGATCACGAGCGAGATCAACACGCTGAAGTCGATGACGAAGGACGAGCTTTACGTCGCTGCGAAGGAGCTGCAGGCGCCGTACGATCTGGTCGCAGAGGTGGCATCCACCGGCAAGCTTCCGGTGGTGCTGTTCACGGCAGGCGGCGTCGCGACACCTGCCGACGCCGCAATGATGATGCAGCTCGGTGCGGATGGCGTGTTCGTGGGCTCTGGCATCTTCAAATCCGGCAATCCAGAACAACGTGCCGCCGCGATCGTGAAGGCGACGACGTTCTACGACGACGCGTCGGTGATCGCCGAGGTGTCGCGCGGATTGGGCGAGGCGATGGTCGGCATCAACGTGGGAGATCTGCCGGCGCCGCACCGACTGGCCGAGCGCGGCTGGTGACGGCGAAGCATCCGAAGGTCGGCGTTCTCGCGCTTCAGGGCGACGTGCGTGAGCACGTGCGAATACTCTCCGGCCTCGGCGCCGATGTCGTTCCGATTCGACGACCGAGGGAGCTCGACGAAGTGGAAGGGCTCGTCATCCCCGGTGGCGAGTCGAGTGTGATGGACAAGCTCGCGCGGTCGTTCGGGCTCTTCGAGCCATTGCGGCGGCGCATCCGCTCCGGGATGCCGGTGTACGGCACCTGCGCCGGTCTGATCATGCTCGCCGACCGTGTGGAAGACGCGAGCCCGGGACAGCAGACGCTCGGCGGCCTCGACGTCACGGTTCGGCGCAATGCGTTCGGGTCGCAGCTGGAGTCGTTCGAGACCGAGCTGTCGGTTCCGTCGCTCGCAGACGAGCCGATGCATGCGGTGTTCATCCGCGCACCGATCGTCGAGTCGGTCGGTGATGCAGCGACAACGCTCGCGTCGCTCGGCGACGGGCGTGTCGTCGCCGTCGAGCAGGGCAATCTGATCGGCACCTCGTTCCACCCCGAAATGACCGGCAATACGGCGTTCCACGAGTATTTCCTGCGGCGCATCGGCGCCGTGGCCGACAGCGCCCGCGCCGCGCCCTGACCTACAATGGCTGGGCGGTGCGCTCGAGCACCCAAGGTTTTCTACGCAGGAGAGACATGTCCGGGCATTCCAAGTGGGCGACGACCAAGCACAAGAAAGCGGTCATCGACCAGCGTCGTGCGAAGTCGTTCGCCAAGCTCATCAAGAACATCGAGGTCGCAGCGAAGGTCGGCGGCGCCGATCTCTCCGGCAACCCCACCCTCGTCGACGCGGTGCAGAAGGCCAAGAAGACCTCTGTGCCGAACGACAACATCGACAGGGCCATCAAGCGCGGTGCTGGACTCAGCGGTGAGTCGGTCGACTACGCGACAATCATGTACGAGGGATACGGGCCCAATGGCGTCGCTCTCTTGATCGAGTGCCTCACCGACAATAAGAACCGCGCTGCGGCCGACGTGCGCACCCTGATGTCCCGTAACGGCGGAACGATGGCTGATCCTGGATCCGTGTCGTACAACTTCCACCGCAAGGGCGTCATCGTCGTCCCCGGCGAGGGAACGTCCGAAGACGACGTCCTCACGGCTGTGCTCGACGCGGGCGCCGAGGAGGTCGCTCCGCAGGGCGACTCATTCGAGGTGATCACCGAGGCGAGCGATCTGGTCGCCACGCGTACGGCTCTTCAGGACTCCGGCATCGACTACGACTCGGCCGACGTCGAATTCGTCGCTCAGGTCAAGATCGAGGCTGACGCCGAGACCGCCCGCAAGGTGTTCCGGTTGATCGATGCTCTCGAGGACTCCGACGACGTGCAGAACATCTACACGAACCTCGACCTGACCCCCGAGGTGCAGGCCGAGCTCGAAGACGACGAGTAAGGCATCCGTCGTGCGGGTGCTCGGGATCGACCCCGGACTCACCCGCTGCGGTGTCGGCGTCGTCGACGTCTCGCCCGATCGTCGTGCGACGCTCGTCGCGGTGACGGTCATCCGCACGGACGCCGCCACGCCGCTGGAGCGCCGTCTCCTCGCGGTGGGACGCGGCATCGAAGCGCTGATGGACGAGCACCGTCCCGACGCCGTCGCGATCGAGCGGGTCTTCGCCCAGCACAACGTGCGAACCGTGATGGGCGTCGCTCAGATCAGCGGTGTCGCGCTGCACGCTGCTGCCGCCCGCGGTCTCACTGTCGGTCTTCACACCCCCAGCGAGGTGAAGGCTGCGATCACCGGCTATGGGTCGGCAGACAAACGGCAGGTGCAGAACATGGTGGCCCGCGTGCTCGGCTTGGCCGACATCCCCAAGCCCGCCGACGCAGCCGACGCCCTCGCCATCGCCATCTGCCACGCGTGGCGCACTCCGATCGGGTCGACGAACCAAGGCACTGGCACGCTCACCGCCGCCCAGCAAGCATGGCGCGCCGCAGAGAAGGCCACGGGAGCGTCGTCTGCTCCCCGTATGCTGACGAGGTGATCTCCTCCCTTCGCGGAATCGTGCTGCAGGCATCCGACGGCGTGGCCGTCATCGACGTCGGGGGAGTCGGCTACGCCGTGCAGGTGACGCCGGGATACGCGCGTTCACTGCGCGTTGGCGAAGAGGCGACCCTGCACACCTCGATGGTGGTGCGTCAAGAGTCGGTGTCGCTCTTCGGCTTCCCGGCTCGTGAGCACCTCGGCGTGTTCGACGCACTGATCGGAGTGTCGGGCGTCGGTCCTAAGTCCGCGCTGGGCGTGCTCGCCGAGTTGTCTCCTGATGAGATCGCGATGGCGGTCGCCTCCGACGACGATGCAGCGTTCCGCAAGGTGTCGGGGATCGGTCCGAAGACGGCGAAGCTCATCGTCGTGTCGCTCACCGGCAAGCTCTTCGCCCCCTCGAAGCCGGTGCAGACAGTGGCCCAGATTCCCAGCACGGATGTCGCCGGCAGCGTGGTGATCGCGTTGGTCGGTCTCGGTTGGCCGGAGCGCACCGCGTCCGACGCCGTACGCGAGATCGCCGACGAATATGCCGAACCGGAGCGCGACACCGTGCAGGCGCTGCTGAGACTCGCGTTGTCCCGCCTCGGTCCGACCGCGAGGCAGCAGGTATGAGCGACGATCTGACCGCACCTCAGGCGCAGTCCGAAGCCGAGCTGGCATTCGAGGGCGCGCTACGACCGAAGTCGCTCGGCGAATTCGTCGGTCAGTCGAAGGTTCGCGGCCAGTTGCAGCTTCTGCTCACCGCGGCGCGCATGCAGGATCGAACGCCGGACCACATTCTGCTCGCCGGTCCTCCCGGCCTCGGCAAAACGACGCTCGCCATGATCGTCGCTCACGAGAGCGGCAGGAATCTGCGCATGTCGAGCGGCCCTGCCATCCAGCACGCTGGAGACCTCGCTGCGCTGCTTTCATCTCTCATGCCCGGCGAAGTGCTCTTCATCGACGAGATCCATCGCATGGCCCGATCCGCCGAAGAGATGCTGTACCTCGCGATGGAGGACTTCCGCATCGACATCATGGTCGGCAAGGGGGCTGGGGCGACGTCGATTCCGCTCGATCTCGCGCCGTTCACCATGGTGGGTGCCACAACGCGATCCGGCTTGCTGCCCAACCCGTTGCGAGACAGATTCGGCTTCACCGCCCATCTCGAGTTCTACGACGACGCCGAGCTCGAGCAGGTGCTGGTGCGCGCGGCGACCCTCCTCGGCTTCGAGATCGACCGCGAGGCCATCGCCGAGATCGCCGGCAGATGCCGTGGGACGCCGCGCATCGCCAACCGGCTGCTGCGGCGAGTGCGCGACTTCGCCCTGGTACACGGCGGTCACGCCGATCTGGCAGCCGTACGTGCGGCTCTCGAGCTCTACGACGTCGACGAACTCGGCTTGGACCGCATCGACAGAGCCGTCATGCAGGTGATTCTGACGAGGTTCGACGGCGGGCCGGTCGGGCTCAGCACCCTCGCGGTCTCGGTGGGCGAAGAGGCGGACACGATCGAGTCGGTCGTAGAGCCGTTCCTCGTCCGGATCGGTCTGTTGTCGCGCACCCCACGCGGTCGCGTGGCCACTACGATGGCGTGGCAGCACTTCGGAACACCGAGGAAGCCCCCGGCTGACGCGCAGCAAGCACTGTTCACGGATGACCTATAATCCTAGGTAGCTTGCAGCCCCCATGCGTATGAGGTGGTTGTCCCGCGCCCCCTCATCCCCGGAAGGTTTTCCAACTTGGATCAGAACATCCTGACCGTTGTCATGGTCGTCATCCTGGCCGCCCTCATCTTCTTCATGTTCCGCAGCAGCAGGAGGCGGCAGAAGCAGGCGTCCCAACTGCAGAAGCAGGTGGTGCCCGGCGCTACGGTCATGACCAACTTCGGTGTCTTCGGCACCATCGTCTCGATCGACGAAGAGACCAACAAGGTCGAGCTCGAGACCAGCCCCGGACACATCCTCACCGTGCACCGTCAGACCATCGGTCGCGTCGAGACCTCCCCCGAGGTCACCGAAGAGGAGAGCCCGGCGGATGCCGCGGCGTCGGCCACAGAGACTCCAGCGATCGACGAGAAGCCGGCATACGGCGAGCGGATCGAGGATGCCGACACACCGTCGAAGAAGACCGACGAGTAGAACCCTCTCCCGTGCTGGCGCCATCGACGGCGCCCGCGCGAGCATAGAAAGCTGAGTCCCTTCGTGGCAAAGTCGTCTCCTGCGAGGAATGCCTCGCGCTCACTGACCTGGCTCGGCGTGATCGTCGTCGCGCTGGTGCTGGTTCTCGGCGGGGGTGTGCTGTTCTCCTCCGCTTCGTGGGCGCCCAAGTTAGGACTCGACCTCGAGGGCGGCACCGAGATCATCCTCGCGCCGCAGCTCGAAGGCGGCCAGAAGGTCACGTCAGACGAGCTCAACCAGGCGGTCTCGATCATCCGTCAGCGGGTCAACGCGTCTGGTGTGTCCGAGGCGCAGGTGAGCACTCAGGGCAGTGACAACATCGTCGTCTCGATCCCCGGCACCCCTGACCAAGCGACGCTGAACCGCATCAAGTCCTCCTCGAAGCTCGAGCTTCGCCCCGTGCTCCTGACCGGCTCACCGTCGAACACGTTCGTCGGCTCGAACGGCAAAACCACGGCATATCCGTCTCCGGCCCCGACCCTCCAGTCGACGCCGACCGCCAAGCCGACGAATGGCAGCGACACCTCGTGGGTGACGCCTGCGCTGCAGGCGGAATACGACGCTTTCAAGTGCTCGTCGCTGAAGAACGCGACGACCAACATCGCGCCGGCGGATAAGCCGCTCATCACGTGCGACGACGACCTGAGCGTGAAGTATCTGCTCGGACCTGTCGAGGTCGAGGGTTCCGACATCTCGAACGCGACTGCCGGAATCGTGACCGACTCCAGCGGCAACACCACGGGACAGTGGGCCGTGAACCTGGTCTTCAACGGCCAGGGGACCAAGGACTTCACCAAGGTGAGCGAGCGCCTGTACGGCTACTACAGCGCAGACTCGACCGACCCGCGTGCGCAGTTCGCCTTCGTGCTCGACGGCAAGGTTCTTTCCGCTCCGGCGATGCAGGGTGCGATCACCAACGGCAAGCCGCAGATCACCGGCAGCTTCGACCAGACCTCGGCGCAGAGTCTTGCCGACCAGTTGAAGTTCGGTGCCCTTCCCGTCAGCTTCAAGGTGCAGAGCTCTGACACGATCTCGGCGACACTCGGTTCCGCCCAGCTGCTCAGCGGTCTGATCGCCGGCGCGATCGGTCTGCTGCTGGTCGTCATCTACACCCTGTTCCAGTACCGGCTGCTCGGCTTGGTGACGATCACGTCGCTGGTTGTCGCCGCTCTGCTGACCTATCTGGTGATCGCGATCCTGTCCTGGCGAATCGACTACCGGCTTTCGCTCGCCGGTGTGGCCGGTCTGATCGTGGCCATCGGTTTCACCGCCGACTCCTTCATCGTGTACTTCGAACGAATACGCGATGAGTTGCGCGATGGGCGAAGTCTCGAGTCCGCCGTCGAGGCGGGCTGGAAACGTGCACGAAGAACGATCTATGCGTCGAAGTCGACGAACCTGCTTGCGGCGATCGTGCTGTACGTGCTTGCCGTCGGCAACGTGCAGGGGTTCGCGTTCACACTCGGCGTCACAACGGTGCTCGACGTCTTGATCGTGATCTTGTTCACGCATCCGACCCTGCAGCTGCTGGCGCGCACCCGCTTCTTCTCGAGCGGCAACCGGTGGTCCGGGCTCGATCCGACCGCGTTGGGCGCCGCATACCGCGGAGCTGCGCAGTTCCGCACTGCGACGGGCGTGAGCGATTCCAAACGCGCAGCCAGCAGCAAAGAGGCCGAACGGCGGCAGACCATCGCCGAACGCAAGCAGGCCGAACTCGTCGCCTCGGGCGGCAGCGACGCTAACAAGGACGAGAAGGAGTCCTGATGGCTGCCACACGCTTCCAGAAGTTCGGTAACGATCTCTATACCGGTGCACGTTCGATCGATTTCGTCGGCAAGCAGAAGATCTGGTATTCGATCGCGATCGTCCTCGTCATCGCGTCGATCATCATCCCGATCGCCAAGGGCGGTTTCAACTTCGGCATCGACTTCCGCGGTGGCTCGCAGTTCACCGTGTCCGCCGTCACGACGACCGACCAGACCCTTGCACAGCAGGCCGTGCACGAGGTCAAGGCGAACGCGACGGTGCAGGTCAGCGTCACGAACGGCACAGATGGCAAGGGCGTTCGGGTGCAGACCGACCAGCTCACCACCGACCAGACCAAGTCGGTCGCCGCGAACCTCGGGGCCGCCTACGGCGTGCCCCAGTCGCAGGTCGCTTCGACGTATATCGGCCCGAGCTGGGGTGCTGACGTCTCCCGGCAGGCGATCCAGGGTCTCGTCGTCTTCCTGCTGTTGGCGTTCATCGCCATGGCGTTGTACTTCCGAACGTGGAAGATGTCGGCAGCGGCGATCATCTCTCTGTTCCACGACCTGATCATCACGGCGGGCATCTATGCGCTGGTCGGCTTCGAGATCACGCCGGCGACCATGATCGGGTTCCTGACGATTCTCGGCTACTCGCTCTACGACACCGTCGTGGTGTTCGACAAGATCCGTGAGAACACCAGCGGTGACAGAGAAGGGTTGAAACACACCTTCACCGAGTCGGTCAACCTCGCCGTGAACCAGACGCTCGTGCGGTCGATCAACACCGCCGTCGTCGCTGCGCTCCCGGTAGGGGCGATCCTCTTCATCGGTGCGTTCGTGCTGGGTGCCGACACGCTTCGCGACATCTCTCTCGCACTGTTCATCGGAATCCTGATCGGCACGTACTCGACGATCTTCATTGCGGCGCCGTTGTACGCCGACCTCCGCCGGGGCGAGGCCGCCATCAAGAAACACGATCGCAAGGTGCTCGCCACCAGATCCAAGGCGCCGATCGCGGCCGATGCGAGTGCGAAGTAGCCGGGAGAGACCATGCCGTCAGTGCACGAACCGGGTGAGTCCATCGACGCACGCGAGGCGATATCCCTTGTAGCTGCCGGCGAGGTTTGGCTTCTCGACGTGCGTGAACCATTCGAGTGGTCGGACGGTCACGTGCCGGAGGCCCACCACATTCCGATGGGAGACCTCGGACTCCGGCAAGACGAATTGCCGGACGACGGGACGCCGATCGCGGTCATCTGCCACGTTGGCGGTCGGTCCCGCATGGTCACCGATTCTCTGGTGCGCGCTGACTACGCAGCGATCGACGTGGCCGGCGGAATGGTGGCCTGGCAGGCATCCGGGGGCAACGTCGTGACCGGCGAAGTCGACGGGCGAAGCTAGGGCGGACACTGCGCTGTGAGCGGACCCGTCCATCTGGCCGGAGCGGACCCGCGATAATAATCGAGGGAGGCGATGCTGATGGTTGATACGACGACGCCGCAGACCGCCTCCTTGCGCCGCCTGGTGCCGAGGCTTTTCTCCCGCGCTCAGCAGCCTGCCGGCGCAGTGGACACGCTGTTGAAGACCGTTCGGATGCATCACCCGAAGGCCGATCTGGCGCTGATCGAACGTGCGTATAAGGCCGCAGAACGTGCCCATTCCGGGCAGACGCGGCGCAGCGGCGAGCCGTACATCACGCATCCCGTGGCCGTCGCGCAGATTCTGGCTGACCTCGGAATCGGATCCAAGGCCGTTGCTGCTGCGCTGCTGCACGACACCGTCGAGGACACCGAGTACTCCCTTGACGAACTGCGCGCCGACTTCGGTGACGAGATCGGCATGCTCGTCGACGGTGTGACCAAGCTCGACAAGGTCAAGTACGGCGAGAGCGCCCAGGCGGAGACCGTTCGCAAGATGATCGTGGCGATGTCGAAAGACATCCGCGTGCTGATCATCAAGCTTGCCGACCGGTTGCACAACGCGCGCACCTGGGGATTTGTCCCCGCGTCGACCGCCACGCGGAAAGCCACCGAGACGCTGGAGATCTACGCTCCGCTCGCACATCGGCTCGGCATCCAGGCCATCAAGTGGGAGCTTGAAGACCTTTCGTTCGCTGTTCTCTATCCGAAGCTCTACGTCGAAATCGAGAATCTCGTCAAGCAGCGTTCGCCCGAGCGTGAGCGAGTCGTGCAGCACGTGACGGATGCCATCAACGACGATCTGAAATCCGTGAAGATGCGCGGAAAGGTGGTCGGCAGGCCGAAGCAGTTCTATTCGATCTACCAGAAGATGGTGGTCCGAGGGCGCGAGTTCGACGAGATCTACGATCTTGTCGGCATCCGTGTGATCGTCGGCTCGGTGCGGGATTGCTACGCGGTGCTCGGGCAGATCCATGCCAGGTGGACCCCGATGCCCGGACGCTTCAAGGACTACATCGCCACCCCGAAGTTCAACCTCTACCAGTCGCTGCACACCACGGTGATCGGCCCGGAAGGCCGCGCGGTCGAGATCCAGATCCGCACGGAGGAGATGCACCAGCGTGCCGAGTTCGGTGTCGCCGCACACTGGAAGTACAAGGAGCGGGTCGCCGGTAAGGACGACGGCAAGGTCGACACCGACATGGCGTGGCTCGCGCACATTTCGGACTGGCAGGCGGAGACGGCCGATCCGAGCGAGTTCTTGGACTCCCTGCGCTTCGAGATCGGTGCCAAGGAGGTGTACGTCTTCACCCCGAAGGGCAGGGTGATCGGGCTGCCATCGGGAGCGACGCCCGTCGACTTCGCCTACGCCGTGCATACCGAGGTGGGCCACCGCACCATGGGCGCGAAGGTGAACGGTCGCCTCGTGCCCCTCGAGTCGCCGCTTGCGACAGGTGATGTGGTCGAGGTCTTCACATCGAAGAACCCTGATTCCGGGCCGAGCCAGGACTGGCTGAACTTCGTCAAGAGCCCGAGGGCACGGAACAAGATCCGGCAATGGTTCACGAAGGAACGCCGCGACGAGGCGATCGAGCAGGGTAAGGATGCCATCGCCAGGGCGATGCGCAAGCAGAACCTGCCACTGCAACGACTGATGAGCCAGGACTCTCTTGGCGAGGTCGCAGCCCTCATGAAGTACGACGACGTCTCGGCGTTGTACGCCGCGATCGGCGAGGGTCATGTCAGCACCCAGTCGGTGCTCGAGAAGGTCGTCGCCTCGCTGCAGTCGGAGACCGAGAGCGATGTGACGGAGTTGCCTCCGCCTGCCAGGGCGCGAGGACGGCAACTGCGCAACAGCGACTCCGGCGTGCTCGTTCGTGGGGCGCCCGACATCCTCGTCAAGCTCGCCAAGTGTTGTACACCCGTTCCGGGTGACGCGATCGTCGGCTTCATCACGCGCGGTTCGGGTGTCAGCGTTCACCAGGCGAACTGTCACAACGTGCAGGACCTGATGCGTGAGCCGGAGCGCATGATCGACGTCGAGTGGGCGCCTTCGTCCAAGAGCATCTTCATGGTGCAGATCCAGGTGGAAGCGCTCGATCGCTCCGGCCTGCTCTCGGATGTGACCCGGGTGCTCTCAGAACACCACGTGAACATCCTCTCGGCGACGGTCTCCACCTCGAGCGATCGTCTGGCGCTAAGTCGTTTCGTGTTCGAGATGGGGGACACGACGCATCTCGACCGTGTCTTGAACGCCGTTCGCCGCATCGACGCCGTCTACGACGTGTACCGGGTCAGCGCCGGCTGAGCCGTCCATTCCCTCAGCCGCGCCAGTGCCGCGTTCTTGCCGGGCAGGTTGCGGGTCTTCTCGACCCGCGAAACGCACGCGTGCAGGCAGGTAGGCCAGCGTTCCAGACGAGCCGCGGCGTCGCTGGAGGAATCGCTGCCGCCGAGCACTGCCAGATCGAAGAGGATGCGCGCCGGCACGGTGACCCGCATGCCGGAGATCGACTCGACGTCGCCTGGCCGAAGGGTCACCTCGCGCACCACGAATCGCGGCGAGGGCGCGAACTTCATGCGGTCGGTTCGGGCGACGCAGACCCGGTGGACGGACGGTGGCGCCGGGTGGATGCCGTTGATCCACAACGCGCTGTCGAGTTCGGCGATCATGCGCGTGCCCGTGAGCTCGAGCATGGCGAGCGCACGCAGACCGCCGCAGTCCACCTCGTCGACGGGAGCGAACGCCTCGTCGACGCAGAAGACCTCACCATCGAGGCGTGCAGCGCTCAGCTCGGCGACTGCGAGGACCCCGCCCGGGCGGAGTACGGATGCCATCGATCGAGCCATATCTCCATCGTCGCGTTCCGCACGACAACGGACTCTGCTCTTGCCGATGTTCGTGGAGAACCGAAGCCCGGTGGAGAACTGAAGCTGGAGAACCGTGGATCAGTGAATCGCGCCCAGCCACGCCTTTCGCGCGTCCAGGGCTTCCTGAGCATTCGCGATCGCTTTCGCGTCGCCGGACGCCTTCGCCTCTTCGAGCTCTGATTCGAGCTTTGCGATGGCATCGGCGAGCTGGGCAGCGAGACCCTCCGAGCGTGCCTTCTTCTCGGGGTTGCTGCGTTGCCAGTGCTCCTCGTCCAGCTTGCGCACGGACGTCTCGACCCGGCGCAGCCGGTCTTCGACCGTCTTGACCTGGTCGCGCGGCACCTTGCCGACGGCATCCCACCGTGTCTGGATCGAGAGGAGCTTCGCCCTGGCTGCGCTACGGTCGGTGGCCTTGAGAAGCGGCTCCGCCTCATCGAGAAGCGCGAGTTTCTGCTCGAGGTTCTGCTGGAACTCTTCGTTCTCGACGGCGTCCGACTCCGCCTTCGCGGCATAGAGCACGTCGCCTGCGGCCTTGAACCTCGCCCAGAGCGCGTCGTCGGTGCGCTTACCGGCTCGGCCGGCTCGCTTCCAGTCGTCCAGGAGCGTGCGGTACTCGGGAATGCCTCCGATGCCGAGAGGTGCCAGCGCCTCCGCCCGCTCGATGAGCTCGGTCTTGCGAGCCCGAACGTCGCGGTGCTGAGTATCGAGCTCGGCGAAGAAGGCCTTGCGGTTGCGCTCGAGCGTCGTGCGGGCCGCACGGAATCGCTTCCACAGTTCGTTGGCGTCGTTCTTGGGCAGGCGCGGTCCCTCGTGCTGGTGCTTCTGCCACGCGGCGAAGAGCTCGTCGAGCTTCGCTCCGGCTTCCTTCCACTGCGTTTTCGCCGGGTCTTCGTCGGCAAGCCCTTCGACTCCTTCGACGATCGCCGTGCGTTCCGCGATGGCCTGCTCGATGGCGACCTTCGCCTCTGCGGTCTGCTGCTCCGTCAACTCCTCGACGGTGCCGCTCAGCTTCGAAAGCCGTTCGTCAAGAGCCGCAAGGTCTCCGACGGCGTTCGCCTTCGCAACAGACTCTTTGAGGGTCGCGACGGCCTTCGCGACATCGGATGCCGGTGCTCCGCGACGCGCCCGCTGCTCCAGCAGACCGACCTGGCCCGCGAGATCCGCATATTTGCGCTCAAAATAAGCGAGTGCCTCGTCTGCGGTGGCGCCGGGATATTCACCGACCACACGCTCTTCCTCGCCGACGCGCACGTAGACGACGCCGGCGTCATCGACACGCCCCCACGGGTGCTGTTCAGAAGTTGCCACGAGTCTCACCTGTCCGAGTACGGCCGTGATATCACCACGGCCCGGTACAAAATCCTATTGCACGACATGCCGGCCCTTGCGCCGGGCTGTTACGTCACTTCAGGGTGAGCGAATCGATGGTCGGCGTGACGACCGGCGTGCCGTCCGTTCCACCGCCCTGAACGCCCTTGTCGGTGACATCCTTCTTCAGCGTGTCGAGCCCGCTCGTGACCTTGCCGATGACCGTGTATCCGCCCGCGCTGTCGGCCGGAATGGTCGTGTCGCCGTAGACGATGAAGAACTGGCTGCCGTTGCTGTAGGCGTTGTCGCTCTGCCTCGCCATCGCGATGGTGCCCTCGACGTACTTGCCGTCGGAAGGGGCGTTCTCGACCGGGCCGAAGTAGTAGCCGGGCCCTCCGGTGCCATCGCCCTTCGGGTCGCCACACTGCAACACCTTGAAGCCGTCGCTCGTGGTGAGGCGGTGGCATTTCGTGCCGTTGAAGAAGTCCTTCTTCGCCAGCGAGATCATCGACGACACCGCCTGCGGAGCCTTGGCGCCGTCGAGCGAGACGCCAAGGGAGATGTTGTTGATCTTGAGAGTTCCCGTCCAGGTACGTCCATCCGCAAGCGATTTGGATGGCACATCGCCCGAGTTCCCGCCCGTCGCTGCTGCGGTCGGGGTAGGCGTCGCGGTCGCGGATGCTTTGGCCGACGCCACAGGCTTGCCTGGCCCGGCAGAGAAATACGTCAGCTGCAGCACGACCGCCAGCGCCAGCACGATCACCACCACACCACCGGCGATCAGGTTGTCGCGCACACGCCTCTTCTTCGTGTGTTCATGCACAGCCTGTCTGGCCTGATAGGCGCGCAGCCGCTCGCGAGCCTGTCTCGCCTCGCGGTCGTTCTGCTTCTTCGCGGACACGGGCATCCTCCACCGGGGGCGCTTCAGCGCCGAGAGTCAGGGGCAGTCGGGGGCGCAGGCCGCCGACGAGGGCAACCCACGGCTGAACTTTACGCACCGAGTCCATGCAGTCCAAATGAAGAGGCTGTCAGTGCACCGCCCTATCCTTGAGCGCATGGCGAGCACACAGCAGGGGTTGCGCGCGGGCGCGACACCGCTGGCGGTGCGGATGAGGCCACGCAGAATCGACGAGATCGCAGGGCAGCGTCATCTTCTCGGCCCGGGTTCTCCGCTCATCTCGCTCGCCGGGGACACGACGGGGGAGCGCGGCTCGGTCTCGGTCATCCTCTGGGGCCCTCCCGGCACCGGCAAGACCACGATCGCCCAGGTGATCGCTCACTCGTCAGGACGTCGTTTCGTCGAGCTCTCCGCGGTGTCGGCCGGCGTGCGCGACGTACGTGCGGTGATGGAGCAGGCACAGTCGGATCGCGACCTTTACGGCGTCTCCACCGTGCTGTTCCTCGACGAGATCCACCGCTTCACGAAGGCTCAGCAGGACGCCCTTCTGCCGGGGGTCGAGAACGGCTGGGTCATTCTGGTCGCCGCGACGACCGAGAATCCGTCGTTCTCGGTCATTTCCCCGCTGCTGTCCCGTTCCCTCCTGCTCACGTTGGAGCAGCTCTCCGACGACGACCTCGGCGTGTTGATCGATCGGGCTGTACACGACGAGCGAGGACTCAAGGATGCCGTGTCGCTCGAGCCTGAGGCCAGGGCGGTGCTCATCAGGCTCGCGTCCGGCGATGCACGACGTGCGCTCACTGCTTTGGACGCCGCAGCCAACTCCGCGGTCGACAATGCGCGCGCGAGCGAAGACGCCGAGCGCGGTGACGACGACGCGGATGCTGTGCCGGTGGTGACGGCCGAGCTGGTCGCATCCGCCGTGGACCGCGCGCTCCTGCGGTACGACCGAAACGGCGACGAGCACTACGACGTGATCAGCGCGTTCATCAAGTCGGTTCGCGGTTCGGATGTCGACGCTTCACTGCACTATCTGGCCAGGATGATCGAGGCAGGGGAGGACCCGCGATTCATCGCCAGGCGCATCATCGTGCTCGCATCGGAAGACATCGGAATGGCCGATCCCAGCGCGCTCGGTGTCGCCGTCGCGGCAGCGGATGCCGTGCAGTACATCGGTATGCCTGAGGGTCGCATCCCGCTTGCTCAGGCCGTCGTGCATCTGGCGACCGCGCCGAAGTCGAACGCCGCCTACATGGCATTGGATGCCGCGATCGCGGATGTGCGCGCAGGCAAGATCGGCAGGGTGCCGAAGCATCTACGCGATGGGCACTATCCGGGAGCGAAACGCCTCGGGCACGGCAAGGGCTACGTCTACCCGCACGACGACGGACTGGGCGTCGTGCGTCAGCAATACCTTCCGGACGACCTGAAGAACTCCGTGTACTACTCGCCGACCGAGCACGGCAACGAGCGCGAGATCGCCGTTCGCCTCGCCAAGCTGCGCCGCATCACGCGTGGCGAATGACGCTTGTCGGCTCGGGCGCAGAGCTCTGGTAACATAGACAGGCCGAGATCAGGGCTCCGTGCGGCTGCGGGCATCCGATCGACAGGGCTGTTCCTGGTAGGAATGGTGCTCATTAGCCGAGCAACCCCGGCAATCCCTCCCATTGCGAAAGCGGAGCACAACTGTGCTCCGCCGGATCAGACAATGGCTGCCTCTTCACGGCAGCACAAGCGAGAAGAATCCAGAAAGGACTTGACGTGTCTTCACGTTCCCGCAGCAAGACCCGCCTCTCCCGGTCACTGGGCGTCGCCCTGACCCCGAAGGCCGCCCGTTTCATGGAGAAGCGGCCATACGCACCCGGCGAGCACGGGCGCACGAAGCGCAAGGCCGACAGCGACTACGCCGTCCGTCTGCGTGAGAAGCAGCGCCTGCGTGCCCAGTACGGCATCCGCGAGAAGCAGCTTCGCATCGCGTTCGAAGAGGCCCGTCGCACGCAGGGCCTGACCGGTGAGACCCTGGTCGAGCTTCTCGAGATGCGCCTCGACGCTCTCGTGCTTCGCGCCGGCTTTGCCCGCACGACGTCCCAGGCGCGTCAGTTCGTGGTGCACCGCCACATTCTCGTCGACGGCAAGATCGTCGACCGCCCGTCATTCCGCGTGAAGCCGGGCCAGCTCATCCACGTCAAGGCCCGCTCAGAGGGCACAGAGCCGTTCCAGGTCGCCGCAGCCGGGGGTCACGTGGACGTTCTGCCCAAGACGCCGGCATACCTCGACGTCGAGCTCGACAAGCTTCAGGCTCGCCTCGAGCGTCGTCCCAAGCGCGCCGAGGTCCCCGTCACCTGTGACGTACAGCTGGTCGTGGAGTACTACGCGGCGCGCTAGTGCGCTAGTCGTACCGATACGCTGGAGGGCGGGTTGTCTTTGACGGCCCGCCCTTCGACGTATTCCCCGAACGGAATGGACGGTGCAGCGTGTCTGGTGGAGACATCGCGGGTCTGATCGCCGCAGGCGTTTTCGCGGTGCTGGTAGCACTGCTTGCTGTTCCGCTCGTGAAGCTGGGCAAGGTGTTCGATCAGACGACCGACTCGATCAAAGAGGTCAGCGACGGCATCACGCCGATCCTCGAGGAGACCACCGAGACGCTTCGCGAGACGAACAAGCAGCTCGCGAGAGTCGATGCCATCACACGGAATGTGCAGGATGTCACCGGCAACGTCTCAGCGCTCGTCGCCCTCTTCGCCGCAACGATCGGCGGGCCGCTGATCAAGCTCGCGGGTTTCAGCGCCGCCGTCCGCGCCGCGTTCCGATTCGGCAGGCCAGGTCGCGGCGCCCGCGAGTGAGGCGGGGCTTCAGGACCCCGGCACTAAACTGACCGGAGTCTCGGATGCCCGGTCACGCACGCCCCCATCGACCGGCCGGGTCCGCCTCGCAACGCAGATACCAGGGCTGTGCATCCACCACCAACCACCAACAGATTCACGACCACGAGGAGATTTGTGATGAAGAGCTTCGTCTGGTTCGTCGTCGGCATCGCTGCCGGCTTCGCCGTTGCACACCAGGTGAACAAGACGTCGCAGGGCAAGCAGTTCTTCGACGAACTCGACCGCAAGGCGCACGACTTCGGCGCAGCGGTCAGCGAGGGTTACCGCAAACGAGAGGCCGAGCTGCGCTCCGCCTTCGACGAGGCGGAAGAGACCATCGCAGACCTTTCGTGAGCGGTCGTCGCCGCCACAGCTGAACTCCACCGAACGAACGGAACCATGCAGACCGCCCCTACGCCGACAGTCTCGATGCCGACAGCCCCGATGCCGACAGCCGAGATCCGCCGCCGCTTCTTGGACTACTTCGCCGAGCGCGAGCACACCATCGTGCCGTCAGCCTCGCTGGTCAGCGACGACCCGACGCTGCT